>JAJXWG010000048.1 GCA_021781695.1 Pseudomonadota bacterium | reverse complement strand
TCGGGCGAACAAGCCTGATATCGGATGCGATGCGTTCGATATAGGCCGGGCCGATATCCTGCTCGCTATAGCTGCCGGAGCCATGAGTGTAATCGTCGTGTTCGATGCGCCGCCGCAACGCCTGTATCGCATCGCCATGCAGCGTTTCATTGTTCAGAACGATCTTGAGGCCGTTGTATTCGGGCGGATTGTGGCTTCCGGTGAGCATCACGGCAGAACATGTCTCAAGATGAAAGGCTGAAAAATAAGCCATCGGTGTCGTCACGCATCCGATGTCGATCACATCGATTCCGCTCTTCCGGATGCCCGAAGCGAGCGCCACAATCAGTTCAGGGCCTGACAGGCGACCATCGCGTCCTATCGAGATCTCACGCTGCCCGCGCGAGACGGCTTCCGAACCTATCGCATGGCCGATGGCTTCGACGATTTTGGCTGTCAGTGTCTTGCCCGCAATCCCGCGTATGTCATAAGCCTTGAAGATTTCTTCGGGCAGCGTCATCTGCCTGTTGCGATAAGCTGCTGGATTTTTTCCCACAAGATATCCGGCGTGAGTTTGTTCATGCAGTTGAAGTGCCCCAGCGGGCATACGCGTTTGAAGCAGGGGCTGCATGCGATGTCGAGTCTTGCGATCATCGCGCGCCCGGATAATGGCGGCGTGAATTCGGGGCTGCTGGAGCCGAATATGGCGATCATGGGGCGGTCCAATGCGGCTGCAAGATGCATCAGGCCTGAGTCGTTGCTGATGACAAGTTGTGCGCAGGTGAGCAGCGCGATGGCGTCCAGAAGATCGGTGCTGCCGCAAAGATTGTATATCGCGGGATTGCCAAGGGCGACGATATTTTCCGCGACTTCCCTGTCTTTCGCCGATCCAATCAGCCAGACCGCATAACCCAGCCGCTGCAGATGCTGTGCTGTTTCGGCGAAATAGGCTACCGGCCAGCGTTTTGCAGGGCCATATTCGGCGCCTGGGCAGAATATTGCGACAGGCTGATCAAGCGTCAGGCCCAGTTTTTCAAGCGTGGCATCGCGCTGTTTGGCCGGGATGGATAAACGGGGGTGGGCCAGCGGCCGGAGAATCTTCCCGCCGGGCGACTCGGCGAGCTGTGCGAATCGCTCCACCATCAGCGGCAGCATCTTCTTGTCCAGTCTGCGCGCATCGTTGAGCAGGCCGTAACGCATCTCGCCGGCAAATCCGGTGCGCAGCGGAATGCGCGCAAAAAAAGGCAGCAGCGCGGACTTGAACGAGTTGGGAAGGACGATGGCTTGGTCGTACTTCTCTGCGCGCAGTTGTTTGCCAAGCCGGTAGCGTCCCTTGAGATCGAGCGCCCCATGCGGGAAAGGGTTTTCGATCACGGCATGCACCTCTGGGATGGCGTGCAGCAATGCCGCCGTCCAGGAAGGCGCGAGCACATCGATTTCGCAGTCCGGATGACGTTCCTTCAGGCGCATCAGCATAGGCTGCATCAGCATGCAGTCACCCACCCAGCTTGGGCCGATGATCAATAATTTTTTCATACCGCAAATTCATTCCCGCGGCAGCAGGAATCCAGATGAATTAGCATGCGAGGCAGATTCAATGCCCTTTCGGACGCTCGCCAGCCAGTTTATAGAGTGTGCCGCAATAAGGACAGCGCGCCTCATTGCCGTTGCCAAAGCCGATTACAACCTTGGGATGTGCATTCCAGAGCGTCATGTCCGGCATCGGGCAGGTTAGCGGCAGATCTTTTGCGGTGACTTCAATGATGCGCTGGTTTTGTTCGTTCATTGTCATGTCCTTTACACGTAGCTCAGCCAGTCGCCATGTTTGGGATGTCTGCCGGCAACGCAATCGAAAAATGCCTGCTGCAGGCGTGCCGTGACAGGGCCTCGCGAACCTGCACCTATGGTGCGCTGGTCGAGTTCGCGTATCGGTGTGACTTCGGCGGCTGTGCCGGTGAAGAAGGCTTCTTCCGCGCAATATATTTCATCGCGCGTGATGCGCTTCTCGATCACCTCGATATCCATTTCCTTGGCAAGCATGATGATGGAGTCGCGCGTGATACCTTCAAGGCACGAGGTTAAGTCAGGCGTAAACAGCTTTCCTTTTTTGACGATGAATATGTTTTCGCCCGCGCCTTCGGCGACGTAGCCGTCCACATCCAGTAACAGTGCTTCGTCATAGTTGTCATTGGCTACTTCCTGATGCGCCATGATCGAATTGGAATAGGTCGTCACCGATTTGGCACGGCACATGTTGACGTTGACATGGTGGCGTGTGAAGCTGGAAGTCTTCACGCGTATGCCTTTTTGCATCCCCTCATCGCCCAAGTATGCACCCCACGGCCAGGCCGCGATGGCCACATGGGTGGAGAGCGTCTTGGCAGCAATGCCCATCGCTTCCGAGCCGTAAAAACAGATGGGGCGGATGTAACAGGACTTCAGATCGTTGACGCGCACTACTTCGCGGTGCGCCTCAAGGATGGTCTCCTTGTCATAAGGCATTCTCATCTGAAAGATGTGTGCAGAATTGAACAGGCGGTCAGTGTGTTCCTTGAGGCGGAAAATGGCGGTGCCGTTTGCTGCCTCGTAGGCGCGCAATCCTTCAAATACGCCCATGCCATAGTGCAGGGTGTGGGTCAGCACATGGGTGGTAGCATCGCGCCAGGGTACCAGCTTGCCGTCGTACCAGATAAAACCGTCGCGGTCGGACATGGACATGATAGGGTTCCTTCAGATGTGTCGGTTGCAAAAGGTGAATTCTAACAGTCTGTCGGATTTTTTGCAGCGAAACAAACCTGAAAGCAATGGTTGACGCGAGCTCAAAGGGTGGATGCGTTTTCGGCTGAGAGACTTGAGCCGTCACTGGGGCGCGAACAGGCGCAACTCGTCCTTCGTCTGTACCACTTTCAGCGATCCCAGCACGGATTGGCCCAGCAGGATTCCGCCAGTATTGGGTGATATGACGGCAGAAACATTGCTGATGGTCATTCTGCCGATCTTCAGGCTCTTGACGGTCGTGTCATAGCCTTGAACGACACCGTTGGCAGACATCAGGTTGTGTGCGCTGCCTTTTTTCAGTTTGAGCTGTTCTGCCATCTGGGATGGAATGGATAAGAAGGCAGCACCCGTATCGATCACCATGTTGACCGCAACGCCGTTGATTTCTCCATCCAGGCGATAAACGCCGCCGGTGCCTTTTTTGGCAGATACATAATAGGCATCGGCTTCGGGTTTGGCTGGCGGCGGGACATATGCGTTCGTATTCCATTGCGTAACCGTTGCCTGTTCACAAGGGGAGTCCTGATAAACCAGTGCACCCTGCTGGTTCCTGCATTTGAATACGGTATCGGCAACCGCATTCGTGGAGAGTGCTGTCAGTGCGATGCTTAGCAGAACCGGCAATGTAAATGGACTGGGTTTCATGATGTCTCCTGGCTTGGATGCATTAATCTGTATGCTGGAGTGGCTGCGCATCTTGCTGCTTAAGGCTTGCCTAGCGGCAAGTAATTTGCCGGATCCACTGGCTTGCCCAGCCGGCGCACCTCAAAATGCAGCTCGACCCGATCGCTGTCGGTCTTTCCCATTTCGGCAATCTTCTGGCCGCGTGTCACCGTCTCACCCTCTTTCACCAGCAACTTGTCATTGTGCGCATAAGCGCTGAGATAGGTCTTGTTGTGTTTTATGATCAACAGCTTGCCATATCCGCGCAGCCCGCTTCCGCTGTATACCACCTTGCCTGCAGCGCTTGCAAAAATCGGCTGCCCCAATTTGCCTGCAATGTCGATGCCTTTGCGATTTTCCGCTTCCGAAAAGGTGCCCACCAGCTTGCCCTGTGCTGGCATGCCCCAGTCGAGCGCATCGGCGGCTTCGGCGGGCGCTTCTGGCTTAACCTCAGGTTTAATCGTCTTGGTTTCGGGTTTTGCTTCAGTCCTGGCGATAGCCGGGGCATGTGTATTTTCGCCCTGCACCGACTCGGCCTTCGCAACGGCTGCCTCGCTGTAGGCATATTTCACGACGCGAGGCTGTTCCTTGACGAAGGTATGCGCGGGCGGCGTTTCGGCTTGGGATGTTTCGGGCTGGGCTGTTTCGGGGGGCAGTTTGATCTGCTGCCCTACCTTGATCTGGTTGGGGTCCTTGATGCCGTTGAATTCGGCCAGCTCGTGCTGATCAATGCCATAGCTGAATGCAATGCCATAAAGGGTGTCGCCCTTTTGCACGACATGCACCCTGGGCATGTCCTGCGGTTTCACCGGGGTTTTGTCGGCAGAAGGCGCTGTGCCGTGTGCAAGCACGGGCGCACGATGTCCGTCAGACGCGCAACCGGCGACGAGACTTGCCGCGATCAGTGCTGCAAAGATCCTGTTCATGCTTTCCCCATCAACATTGGTACAAATTTCACCTGTTCAAGCTTGGACTCGCTAAAACCCGATTGGTCTCGCTCGACCAGATAAAGCCATTGTTCCTGTCGCCCCATAGGCAGCACCATGCGTCCGCCGATCGAAAGCTGTCTTCCCAAGGTTTGAGACATCACGGGCGCTGCTGCGGCCAGAATGATGCCGTCAAAAGGCGCTGCATCAGGCAGGCCGGCGTTGCCGTCCGCATAGCGTACCTCGACGTTGTCGATGTTAAGGTCGGACAGTAGTTTCTTCGCGCGTTCATAAAGCGGCGCGATGCGCTCAACAGTATAAACTTCGGGGAACACATGGGCCAGCACTGCTGCCTGATATCCGCAGCCCGTACCCACTTCCAGCACGCGATTGATAGGGCTGCCAGAAAAACCGCGCAACACTTCTATCATGCGTGCAACGATATAGGGTCTGGAAATGGTCTGGTCATAATTGATTGGCAGCGACACGTCATCATAGGCGCGGCTGGATAACGCTTCGTCGACGAACAAATGGCGGGGCACTTCATACATTGCGGCAAGCACCGCTTCATCCTGTATGCCCTGATCGCGCAGGCGCGCTATCATGCGCTGCCTGGTCCTTGCCGAAGTCATGCCTATACCATTGTGTCGCAACGTCATTTTTCTTTCAGCCAGCCTTTCAGCGCGTCGAGCTGACCGTACTGGGTCAGATCGATCTGCAAAGGGGTGAGCGAGACGCAGCGATTTTCCAGCGCATGAAAATCAGTGCCTTCTCCTGCGTCCTGGGCTGCACCTGCAGCACCGACCCAATACACGGTTTCGCCTGTGGGGCTCTGCGCCTTGATCACGGGTTCGGCCTTGTGCCGTTTGCCTAGGCGGGTCACTTTCAACCCCTGCAGTTGTTCATAGGGGATGTCGGGCACATTCACATTGAGCAGCCACGGAAACTGATGGGTCCTGCCTGCGAAACGCTCGACGAGATCCTTGGCGATTCTGGCAGCGGTGTCGTAATGCTTGAGTTCCTTGCCCACCAGAGAGATGGCGATCGCCGGGATGCCCAACAGATAGCCTTCCGTTGCAGCGGCTACCGTCCCGGAATAAATCGTATCGTCCCCCATGTTCGCACCTGCATTGATGCCGGATACCACCATGTCGGGCTGGTAATCGAGCATGCCGGTCACGGCAAGATGCACGCAATCGGTAGGCGTTCCATTGACGTAATGGAACCCATTGGCAGCGCGCTTTAACTTGAGAGGCCGGTCCAGCGTGAGCGAGTTGCTAGCACCGCTGCGATCGCGTTCGGGTGCAACCACGACGACCTCCGCGACGCTTGAGAGATGCTCAAAGAGCATTGCCAGGCCCGGCGCGAAATAACCATCGTCATTGCTGATCAGGATGCGCATTGGTAGAAATAATCGGGAGTCAGCCAATTGAAAAATTGATCGGGGCGTGAGGATTTTAAACCTCCGCAATGGCGTGGGATGATAACCCATCGCGGCTGAAACCACCAATACTGCCTTTTCGCCTGTTGGCCCCAAATAGAAATTTCCGTTTTGCTGTTTCCTTTGCACTGCACCGTAGCGCGCTGTGAGGCTTTATAAAGCTGTCTCCTCCTTGAGACGGTATGAGTTTCCTTGATTTTTCAGTCTATTGGATCAGATGTACAGGAATTTTCTGGATCGGGTGTCGTTGATTGGCAACACCCTACTGCGTACTGGGTAAGCGAAGAAGAAATTTTTGCGCCCCGGATGCTGGCAAAGGCATGGAAAATCAGTTCGATAGATTGGGCATGTCCATTCTGGCCTGATAATTGCTTGAACGTCTGTGTGACCATAAAAGCCATCCTAAGGATATGAAACACAACACTTCAAACGGTTCGAATACTGCTCCTCCCATACACCGCGGCAGCATGGCGCCACGCCCCTGGACTGGCTTCTGGCATGGCCTGGTGCTGATGCTTTCAGGCGCCAAAGTTTCCCGGCAAGCATCACCCGATGTGCCTCTGTGGATGCACGCAGCATCGAGGCGGCGCATGTTCCTGTTGGGGCTCGTGATTGCCTGCACGCTGGTGGCATCAAAGCTGCTTGCCTATACCCAGTCGACCAATAATGCCCACCCCGTTTTGCATTTTATTCAGCTTGCGCTGTTTGTGATGCTGTTCGGGTGGGTGACTGCAGGGTTCGTGACCGCGCTGATGGGGTTCTGGGTGCAATGGCGCCCCGACCCGCATGCGCTCTCGCTGGCGGCAGCCCGCCGCCAGGTTCTGCGCAAGAATGCCCGTACGGCTATCATCATGCCGATCTGCAACGAGCCTGCGGGACCTGTCTTTTCAGGACTGCGTGCCACCTGCGAATCGCTCTTTGAGAGCGAAGCGGCCGATCTGTTCGATGTTTATGTGCTCTCGGACACCTATGACACGCTGATACGCGAACAGGAGCTCGAAGCGTTTCACGCACTGCGGCAGCAATTGGGTGAACGATGCCGTCTCTATTACCGGCAGAGGAAGCTTCGCATCCGCCGCAAGGCGGGCAACGTCGCTGATTTCTGCCGCCGCTGGGGAAAAAATTACCGCTACATGGTGGTGCTCGATGCAGACAGCGTGATGACGGGCCAGAGCATCACCATGCTGGTGCGACTGATGGAAGCGCATCCCAAAGCCGGCATCATACAGACTGCGCCGCGTGCCTGCGGTGTAGAGACGCTGCATGCGCGCCTCCAGCAGTTTGCAGGCAGGGTGGCGGGGCGTTTGTTCACCGCAGGCATGCAGTACTGGCAGCTCGGGGAGTCGCATTACTGGGGGCACAATGCGATCATACGCATCGAACCCTTCATGAAGCACTGCGCATTGGCCAAGCTGCCGGGGCACGGCGGACTGTCAGGCGAGATACTGTCGCATGATTTTGTGGAGGCCGCGTTGATGCGCCGCGCGGGTTATTACACCTGGCTCATCACCGATCTCGAAGGCAGTTACGAGCAGCAACCCTCAAACCTGATGGAAGAGCTGCAGCGCGACCGCCGCTGGTGCCAGGGCAACCTGATGAATTTCCGCCTGATCAACGAGCCTGGCTTTCAACCTGTGCATCGCGCGATGCTGTTCACAGGTGCAATGGCTTATGTTTCCGCTCCGCTTTGGCTTGCCTTTCTGCTGGTCAGCCTGGGCCTGCGGCTGCTCGAGCCGCATGTTTCCAGCGCAGGCCTGTTTCCGTGGTTGGGCATGTCATCCACGTTGGAACTGCTGTGGGCATTCACTCTGACCCTGCTGTTCCTGCCCCGGTTCCTGGCCGTCATTGCGATCATCGGTCACGGTGAACAGACATCGTATGGCGGTACGCTGGCGCTGATCAAGAGTGCGTTGATGGAAGCCGTTTTGTCCGCGCTGCAAGCGCCCATCCGCATGATCGCGCATACGCTGTTTGTGGTCACTGCATTGACCGGTTTGAATCTGGAGTGGAAGTCACCGATGCGCGAGGCTCACTCCATATTGTGGGGCGATGCCTGGCGCCGGTTCATGCCCATGATGGCTTTCGTGGCATCGGGTATGATCGCGACATTCCACACTCACCACGATGCGCTGTGGTGGCTTTTGCCTGTGGGTTTGCCTTTGCTGTTTGCAGCGCCCCTGACGGTGCTGACCAGCGAATCGCGTTGGGGATTGATATTGCGTTACCGTCAGTGGTTGCTTACACCCGAAGAACGTATTACGCCTGCCGTGCTGGTGCGCGCCTGGGCATAGACTACAAACGGAAATTCAACGATGACTGAATTCGATCGCCGTCAATTCCTGGGGATTTTGGCTGCTGCTGCGACATCGTTTGCGCTTCCCTGCTCTGATACATGGGCTGCCGATACGGGGTTGGCGCTGGGTGCTGCAAATACATTTAGCTGGGATGATTTGGTCCAAGAGGCGCGCTTTCTGGCAACGCAAGCCTATCGTCCCGCATCCCAACCCAGTGCCAGCGTGCTCGAACAAATCGACTGGGAAGCGCATGGAAAAATCCGTTTCAAGCCGGAGAATGCGCTGTTTGCTGAAGGTCCTGGCCAGTACCCGATCGCCTTCTTTCATCCGGGGCGATTTTTCCCAAGGCCGGTAAAGATGTACCGGCTCGATCACCTGTCTTACGAGGCTGGATTCGTCGCGCGCGAAATTCTCTACGACAAGAAACATTTCGACATGCCAGCCGACAGCCCGGCGCAACGCCTGGGATCGGAGACAGGATATGCGGGCTTTCGCATACAGGAAAGCCGCACAGGCAATCAGTCTCGCCTCGCTTGGCAGAATAACGACTGGGCCGCATTTCTGGGCGCCTCCTATTTTCGCGCGATCGGCGACGAGTATCAGTACGGTCTTTCCGCGCGCGGCATCGCCATCGATACGGTGGTGAAGAATGTCACCGAAGAATTTCCCGCCTTCACCCGTTTCTATTTCGAGCCGTCAGATCAGAATTCGGACACGATGACCATATATGCTTTGCTGGATGGCCCGAGCATCGCCGGTGCCTACCGCTTTCTGCTGACGCGAAGCCAAGGTGTGCTGATGGATATCGAGGCCAATCTGTTCCTGCGCAAGGATGTTACCCGCTTTGGCATTGCACCAGTCACCTCCATGTACTGGTTCTCGCAAAAGGACAAGCCGTTTCAGGAAGACTGGCGGCCAGAGGTGCATGATTCGGATGGCCTGGCATTGTGGACCGGGAGCAATGAGCATGTCTGGCGGCCTTTGATCAATCCTCTCGGCATCAATGTGTCCTATTTTCTTGACAAGAACCCCAAAGGGTTCGGGCTGATGCAGCGTGAACGCCATTTTGACGAGTATCTGGATGGCGTTCATTACGAGCGCCGCCCGAGTCTATGGGTCGAACCGGTCGGAGACTGGGGCGAGGGCTCCGTGCAGCTGGTCGAGCTGCATACGGAAGAAGAAATCTACGATAACGTGGTCGCAATGTGGGTGCCGCATGAAAAGGCCCTTGCAGGCAGCAGCTATCGCCTGCGCTACCGCCTGCACTGGCAGGCAGACGAGCCTTTCAAGACCAGTCTTGCGCGCTGTGTCGCAACACGCATCGGAAGAGGAGGGGAGTCTGCCAAACGTCCTCTGGGTGCGCATAAATTCGAGGTCGAATTCAAAGGGGAAGAGCTCGCGAAGCTTGCTGCCGGAATCAGCCCGGAAGCGGTGCTGACCAGCACAGGCGGCAAGATATCCAATGTGATGACCGAAGCGGTGCCCTCTGGAGAAGCAGGGCACTGGCGCGCCTTTTTTGATCTGGAGGCGGA
>JAJXWG010000047.1 GCA_021781695.1 Pseudomonadota bacterium | reverse complement strand
CCTTTTGTGATCCGCGAGACCAGGCGCAAGTTCCAGCACAGCATTTCTGAAGTGACCCTGTGGGAGCGAATTGCTTGAGTTTCGATTTCGACAGGGTGATTGCTAGAGGCGGCACGAATTCCGTGAAGCATGACGGGCGCGCCGCGTATTTCGGAACAGCGGATGTGCTGTCGCTTTGGGTTGCCGACATGGATTTTTCCGCACCCGAAGCCGTTACGCGCGCACTGCTTGAGCGCGCAGCGCACCCTGTCTACGGTTACAGCCTTTACCCTGAGAGCATGTTCGATGCGCTTGCTTCATGGCTCATGAAACGCCAAGGCTGGAAAGTCGGGCGCGAGACGATCATGATGGTGCCGGGCGTTGTGCCCTCGCTTTACGCGACGGTGCTGGCCTTGACCAGGCCGGGAGATGGCGTGATCGTGCAGCCACCCGTCTATCCTCCGTTTTTTTCGGCGGTGACGACCAATGGGCGAAGGCTGCTTGAAAATCCGCTCTGTATGGAAAATGGACGGTACGGCATGGACTTCGATCACCTCGAGCAATGCGCAAGGGATGGCGCAAGACTGCTTTTGCTATGCTCGCCGCACAATCCTGTCGGGCGCGTGTGGAGCAGGGCAGAGCTTTTGCAACTGCTCGACATCGCAAGGCGATACGGCCTTGCGATACTCTCAGACGAGATACATGCAGACCTTGTTTATCCTGGCACGATTCATACGACACTCGGGACGCTGGCAGGCGAAGCGGACCATCTGATCACGGCCATAGCCCCCAGCAAGACATTCAACATCCCGGGTCTTGGTCTGTCCTGCCTGATCGCCAAAAACCCCGAACATCGCCAGGCAATCCGAAAAGTATTTGACAGTCTCCATGTGAACAATGCGAACCCTTTCAGCATCGCCGCCTTCGAGGCCGCCTATCGCAGCGGCGAGGCCTGGCTGGACAGCCTGCTCGTTTATCTTGCAGGCAACCGCGATTGCGTCAGGGACTATCTGGCGGATTATCTGCCGGATATCCGCCTAATCGAGCCTGAGGGCACGTATCTGCTCTGGCTGGATTGCAGAAGGCTGGACATGAGCGATGCAGTACTGCGCGAATTTTTTGTGCATGCGGCGCATGTCGGGATGAATCCCGGCATCACTTTCGGCGCGGGCGGCAGCGGCTTCATGCGCATGAACATCGCCGCACCGCGCAGCGTGATTCTCGACGCGCTGGCGCGCATCTCGAAGGCGTTCGAAGCCTGACCGTTCATTGTCTGGAATCAACCGTCCGTCTGTTTATTCTTCCGTTGGGCAGGCTGCGGCTAACCGCTGTACGGGCTTGGGTTGGCCCCGCGGATTTTGCTAAAGTTCCGCCATCGGTTCACGGGAGATAAAAATGAAATATTACAACGGGCGTTTGCGCAACGAGCTGGATGATACACTCTGCATCCGGGCGAAAAACCAGAAGTTGAACTGGAAGGAATGTGCGCCGTTTATCATTCTGGCCACATTGATGGTGGGCTTGTTGATCAACGGCCTGAACTCATAGCTTCACGAGTTGGGCGCTTCCTTCAGCCAAGCGGTGTAGAGCGACCATTGCGCATCAGGCTGGCTGTCGTATTCGATGCGATATTCGGGATGCAGTTCCTGCAGCGGCTTCAAAACTTCGTGCAGCGCGGCATTGCCACCGTAGTAGAAAAAATATTCACGTCTTCCGGCTGATATCGCACGGCGCACATAGACGGCCCATCCGTTGCCGAATTTTGACGCCAGCCTCAATAAGTCGCTTTCGATTTCAGCCAGCTTATCCGTTTCGGCGTGATTCCAGAAACGCCCTTCGGTATCCTGCCTGCACCACACGCCAAACCACGCCAGATTGGGCAATTCTCCGTCTGGAATGTCGGCCACAAACCGGTCGTCCAGCAGAATTTGAAAGGGGTCGCCAATGATGGTCGTGTCAAAAAGTTGCCAGGTCATTATGTTCCTCAAGTTTGTCGGTTCATCGACCGTTCAGTATATTCTACCCGATGCCAGACAGGAACTTGCAAAAGGAACCTTTGCCGGATTTCATGGCCACATGTCCGGCTTCCGGCTTCCGGCTTCCGGCTTCCGGCTTCCGGCTTCCGGCTTCCGGAAGCCTAAGCAAAGCATATAAAATCGCGCAGTGGCGTCATGCAACAGAGCAAGGGCAGCATAAAAACATATGAAGATTCGCCTCGCATTAACGATGATCCTGGCAATGCCTTTGTCCGGCATCGCATCGACTTTTTTCTTTCCAGCCAGTCATCCCGCCTATGTTCCGGGTGATGCGCCAAAATGGCTGCGCGATGGTCATGGCCATGACGGGTATGTCACCGTGACGACCGAGGTGATACCGGCAAAGAGCTGTGTTCCCCTGTCAAACCATAGTTTCTGGGGGGGCGAGAACACACAGCTCGTGCTGGCGGTCAGGACCAAGGGATTCAAGAGCAAGCTCGATGGGCAGGAAGTCCCCATCGCCACTTTCGATGGCAGGGACAACGGCTCGCAATGTGCAACCTTGAGCACGCTGCCGATGAATGTCGTGCCGCTTGCGCTGCTTGGCACTTTTTCCGTTTTCAATCCCGGAGAATTGTCCCTGGTCCTTGATGTCAAAAGCGCGAGCGATTCCAAGCAGGACTTCATAGGATCGGCCAAATTCCTGCTGGGTGCTGCGGCAATGGTGGCGACTGGAGGCTCGGCCGCCGCAATCGGCGGGGTTGCATCGACGGTGGGCAATCCCGTTCTGTCCGAAGCGCAAACGAGAACAAATGCGTTGATGAAGGGCATGGTGGACAGCAAGACCAAGATGACCCTGACCTGGCCAAAGCTGCGAAGCGGCTTGCGGTCGATTGAAATTCCGGTGTACCGGGCGGAGAGCAGCCTGGGAAATTCTGCGGACAGGAAGATCATGCAATTGCAGGAGGATGATCAGGCTGACAAGACGATGCTGTTCACCGTGAGGTTTACCTTCAGCTTCATGAGCAGTCTGTTCGACACAGCTTCATCGGATGCAGACGGCATCCCCAGCCCTGACAGCATCTCCACCTCCAGCGTGCTCAACTATCAGATGTCGGGGAGCCCTTACAACTTTTTGCAGATTCTCAATGATTCATCCCCCAGCCTGTTGCGGACTGTCGCGGTTGCCGAAGGACACGACATGACCGAGGCTTGCGGCATCGCATCCGACAAACTGAGGAAGATGGATCTGAGCAATATCGACATGGCCATCGTGATGAAGTCATTCATAGACGAAGCCAAGGGTGGTGCAAGCTGGTACAGGAACCCTGCTCTGGTCAGGCGTTGTTTTGCGCAGTTTCCCGGTGTAGAGGTGTTTCTGGAAAAACTCTACGGTGCATCCACTCCGAAATTCGTCATCGGCGACGTTCAGGACGGCGTCGGGCCTTCCTATCAGGGCTGGCGCGACTTCATCGGCCCTGTGCTTGCGAATTTCAGAAGCGCGCTGACTGCAAGACAGGATCGTATAGACGTGCTGGAGAACTTCAATGACAAACAGGACATAAAGCTTTCCTTCTCGCCTGACATGGAAAGATGGACTGCTGCGGCTGTACCCTATGCTTACCCGGGACTGGAGATGCTGGCGAACAGGGAAGTCAGGACGATAGGCTGCTTCATCTACAAGGATGCGGAAAACCTGAGTCTGAAGCATCCAGGCGTCTATTTCATCATGGAGGATATGGACGGGCATTTCTGGCGCAATGCGGTGAAGCTCTCACCTGATGACAGGATACAGAGTCTGGATATCTCGGCGCTGTCGGCCGACTGGGAAAGATATTTCGAGTCCTATCATTACCCTGGAGGCGAATGCGCGGGTATTCTGGAAAGATACAAGAGAAAAGCGCTGGACAGTCTGAACCAGGGTCCTGCTTCACCCGAATCCCGCTGAGTCTGAAAGCGGCAGGGCGAGGGAGGGAAGAAGCGAGCGACAGACCTGTATTCGCGACCTTGTATCGTTGCAAAAATTGAAGCAGTTTGAAACCATTTTTCAGGAGAGATGATGCGCATATTGCATACCATGTTGCGGGTGACTGATCTGGAGCGTTCCATCGCTTTTTATGTCGATGTGCTTGGCATGAAACTGTTGAGAAGGAACGATTATCCTGCGGGGAAATTCACGCTGGCGTTTGTGGGTTATCAGGACGAGGGGGCTGTGCTCGAGCTCACATACAACTGGGGGGTGGACAAATACGAGCTGGGTACTGCCTACGGACATATCGCGATCGAGGTCGATGATGCCGCTTATGCGTGCGGGATGGTAAGACAAAAAGGCGGCCAAGTGATCAGGGAGGCAGGTCCTATGCAGAACGGCACGACCGTGCTTGCGTTTGTCGCCGATCCGGACGGCTATTACATCGAGTTCATACAGAAGTAGAACGCTGATCGTGCATCACGATGCGCGAGACGAACGCGATCGCAAGCAGATTGGCTGCAATCGCAACATAGCCTACCTTGTCGTAGCCTATGAGGTGTCCGGACGCGTCTTGCGTGGTGATGAGTCCTGCCAGCATCGCAGCCAGGCCGCTTGCCAGCTGCTGCATCGCCGCGTTGAGCGACATGAAAGTGCCGCGCAGTTTAGGCACGGCAGCCGAAGTGATGATCGCCATCGCCGGGATCATGCGCCCCGAGACCAGCACGAAGAACGCGGTGGTGCACGACACCCACAGCCAAAGCGGTGCTGTGCCGATGTGGGTGACGGCGAACAGCGGCAGGATTGCTGCGAAAGCCAGGATGCGGTAGACCTTCATCTTGCCCTTCGCATCCGCGATGCGCCCGATGCGGCGCGAAGTGAAAAGCGTGGCTGCCCCGCCTGCCAGATACACATAGGGAATGTCATGCAGCGCAATGCCGACATTGGATACCGCATAGACGGTGATGTAAGGGATCACGGTGAACCCGGAAAAAAGCACCAGCATCGTGAAGAGCAGCGCGCGCAGATGGTTGGCATCCCCCAGCACTTCGAACATCGCGGAGAAAGGGTGTGTGCTTTTAGCCTGTCCTGAGCTTGTCGAAGGGCTCAGGTGATGCCGGACGTCCGGCAGGGAACGCTGTGCAATGAAAAGAAACAGCACGGTAATGCAGGCAATCAGGATGAAGGGCGCGCGCCACTGGAAGTGGTTGGCAAGCCAGAGCGAGAGCGGCACGCCGGCCACGGTGGACAGCGAAAACGCGGCGGAGATGATGCCGCTTGCGGTGGCGCGGCGCTCGAACGGAATCAGATCGCCGACCAGTGTCTGCACCATCGCGCCCATGATGCCGCCGAAGGCGCCTGCCATTCCGCGCGCGATCAGCAGGGCGAGATAGCTGGGCGCAAGGCCACAGGCCAGCGTTGCAAGGCCGAACAGCAGAAAGATGGTGAGCAGCAGGCGTTTGCGCTCGAACTTGTCGACGAAGGTGGATGCGAACAATCCAGCAAGCGCCGCGCTGAAACTGTAGGAGGCAACCAGGAAGCCGAACTGGTGCGTGCTGATGCCGAACTCGCGCATCAGTATCGGTCCCAACGGCATCATGATCATGAAGTCCAGGATGTGGGAGAACTGTATGCCGGAGAGGGTCAGCAGCAGATAGCGTTCGTGCTTTGGGGTGAGGATGGGCTGCATGGCGGTGAATGATTTGATCAGCCCGCATTCTATCAGCAGGGGCCATCCTGTTCATCGGCCGATTACAGATAGTGGTAAAATCTGCGCTGAATTTTCATAATCTTTCAGTCATGTTATCACCCGCCTTTGTCCATCTTCGTCTGCACAGCGAGTATTCCATCACCGATGGGATGTTGCGCATCGACAAGGCGGTGGAGGCTGCAAAAAAAGACGGGATGCCCGCGCTTGCGCTGACCGATCTGTCCAACTTTTCCGGTCTGGTGAAATTCTACAAGGAAGCGCGCGGCAAGGGAATCAAGCCGCTGGCCGGTGCGGATGTGTATATCACCAATGAAGCAGATCGCGACAGGCCGCACAGAATGCTGCTGCTTTGCCAGACGGCAGACGGGTATCTGCGTCTTTGCAGGCTGCTGTCGCGCGCCTATCTTTCGAATCAGCACCGCGGCCGTCCAGAATTGCGCCGCGAATGGTTCGTTGATGAGGGAACGGAAGGGCTGATCGCGCTCTCTGGTGCGCATCTTGGCGATGTGGGCAGCGCTCTTCTGGCAGGAAATGCGGCACAGGCGCGCCAACTTGCAGGAACATGGGCTGATCTTTTCGACAGGCGCTTTTACATCGAGGTGCAGCGCGCGGGATTTGCCGATGAAGAAATCTATATACAGTCAGTTCTGCCGCTGGCAGCCGAATTCGATCTGCCTGTCGTTGCAACCCATCCTGTGCAGTTTCTGGGCCCGGACGATTTCATGGCGCACGAGGCGCGGGTGTGCATCGCAGAAGGTTATGTGATCAACGATAAACGCCGCGAAAGGGCATTCAGGGAAGGACAGTATTTCAAGACACAGGAAGAGATGAGCGCGCTGTTTGCGGACATGCCGGAAGCGCTGCAAAACAGCGTCGAGATCGCCCGCCGCTGCAATCTTGAACTGGTGCTGGGAAAACCGCGCCTGCCGGATTTTCCAACACCCGATGGCATGAGCCTGGATGATTATCTGCTTTCAGAATCCGAGCGCGGGCTGGAACAGCGCATGGTGCTGCTTTATCCGGATGAGGCCGAACGCACGGCGAAGTTTCCGCAATACCGGGAGCGCCTGCTGTTCGAGATACAGACCATCGTGAAGATGGGTTTCCCGGGTTACTTCCTGATCGTCGCGGACTTCATACGCTGGGCCAAGGCTTACCGCTCGGGGGATTTTCCCAACGGCATACCTGTGGGTCCCGGGCGGGGTTCGGGTGCTGGATCGCTGGTTGCTTATTGTCTCTTGATCACCGATCTCGATCCGCTGCGCTATGAATTGCTGTTCGAGCGATTTTTAAATCCCGAACGCGTGTCCATGCCCGACTTCGACGTGGATTTCTGCCAGGACGGGCGAGAGCTTGTGATCGATTACGTGAAAGAGAAATACGGCGCGGCGTGCGTTTCACAGATTGCCACTTTCGGCACCATGGCCTCCAAAGCGGTGATCCGCGATGTGGGGCGCGTGATGGAATTCCCATATGGCTTGTGCGACCGGTTGTCCAAGCTGATCCCGCTCGAAGGCGTGAAGCCCGTCTCGCTTGCAAAGGCGCGAGAGATGGAGCCCGAAATCAACGCGGTCGCAGAGAGCGAAGAAGGTGTGCCGGAGTTGCTTGAGCTTGCCTCGCGCCTTGAAGATTTGACGCGCAACGTCGGCATGCATGCAGGCGGCGTGGTGATCGCGCCCGGCAAGCTGAGCGACTTCTGCCCGGTTTACTGTTCGGATGGCGGAAACAACGTGGTCAGCCAGTTCGACAAGGATGATGTCGAGGCGATAGGACTGGTGAAGTTCGACTTCCTGGGCCTGCGCACGCTGACCATCATCGACTGGGCGGTGCGGTATATCAAGCAGGATTCAGGGTTCGGGAGGCAGGAGGCAGCAGGTGAGGGCTCATCTGAATCCGGTATCCTGGGTCCTGCATCCTTCTCGATCGAGAATATCCCATTGGACGACAGGGAGACCTACGACAGGATATTCAAGACCGCCAACACTACCGCGGTGTTCCAGTTCGAATCGCGCGGCATGAAGGACACGCTGATAAAGGCAAGGCCGGATTGCCTGGAAGACTTGATCGCGTTGAATGCGCTTTATCGTCCCGGACCTATGGAGTTCATCCCCGATTACATCAACCGCAAGCACGGGCGCGAGCAGGTGATTATCCCGCACCCTCTGCTCGAGAAGGTGGTAGGCAATACTTACGGCATCATGGTGTACCAGGAACAGGTGATGCAGGCAGCGCAGGTGGTCGCGGGCTACACGCTGGGCGGAGCTGACATGCTGCGCCGCGCGATGGGAAAAAAGAAGCCCGAAGAGATGGCCGAGCAGCGCGGCATCTTCGTGGCAGGCAGCGGCAAGAACGGCATCGACGAGAAGAAGGCGAACGAGATCTTCGACACGATGGAAAGCTTCGCAGGCTACGGCTTCAACAAGTCACATGCGGCGGCTTATTCGCTGGTTGCCTACCAGACCGCCTATCTCAAGTGTCATTATCCTGCCGCGTTCATGGCGGCGACCATGACCTCGGAAATGGACAACACAGACAAGGTGCGCTTCTTCTATGCCGATACGCTGCAACAGGGCATACGCATCTTGCTGCCTGATGTGAACAGCTCAAGTTATGCATTCGCCCCGGTGGATGAAAAAACGATAGCGTATGGTCTGGGTGCTATCAAGGGAACCGGTAAGTCTGCGATAGAGAGCATCGTCAACGCGCGGGCATCGGGCGTCTTTAAGGATCTGTTCGATTTCTGCCGCCGCGTTGACAAGCGAGTGGTCAACAGGCGCACCATGGAAACCCTGATCCGCGCCGGAGCGTTCGATTCCGTCAACGATCACAGGGCGGCTTTGATGGCGAGCGTCGATGCAGCGCTTGCGAGCGCCGATCAGCAGGCAAGATCAGCGAACCAGGACAGCCTGTTTGGCGACTCTGACGCGGATGACATGCTGATACACCAGACTGCCGATGCGCCGCGCTGGTCCATGCGCGAACAGCTTGCGCACGAGAAAGCGAGCCTCGGCATGTATCTTGGCGGCCATCCCTATCAGGAATACGAAAAGGAACTGGCAAATTTCATCAAAGTGAAGCTGGGCGACCTCATTCCTTCATTCGTCAGCAAGCCCGCAGGATATGGCGCCAAGCGCGGCGGTGTGCAGGTGTTGCTTGCCGGCATCATCTCAGGGGTCAGGTTGCAGCAGACCAGGCGCGGGCGCATGGCGGTGATCACCCTGGATGACGGCGATGCCCAGGTCGAGCTGACGGTTTTCAACGAGGAATACGAAAGAAGCCGGCAGTGGATCAGGGAGGATGAATTGCTGGTGGTGCAGGGCAAGGCGAGCCTGGACGAGTATTCGGGCAATGTGCGCGTGAGCGGGGAGGAACTGTATGATTTCGCCCAGGCACGTTCTCATCATGCAAAGCATCTCGCACTGCATTGCGACGGCCAAGTGGGCGCGGCAAAACTTGCAGAAATCCTGAAACCATGGAGCGAGGGGGCGTGCCCTGTGCTGCTAGACTACCGCAATGATCAGGCTAAATGCCAGCTGCGCCTGGGCGAGGCGTGGCGTGTGACCGTGAGCGACGAGCTGCTTTCCGACCTGCGTTCCGCGCTGAAGCAGGAGAACGTGAAAGTGGTTTACGGATAGCAGATTTTCTTGTGCTGCAGGCGCGCATATTCTGGCGCAGCGCTTCTGGTGTAAAATTCCGGCTAAATTCTTAAAGGAAAAAACATGCCACTGTCCACAGCATCAGCCGAGCAGAAGGCGCTCGTGCTCTCCGAAGCGCTGCCCTATATCCAGCGCTTTTTCGACAAGACCATCGTGATCAAGTACGGCGGCAATGCGATGACAGACCCCGCGCTGCAGGAAAGCTTCGCGCGCGATGTGGTGCTCCTGAAGCTGGTCGGCATGAATCCCGTGGTAGTGCACGGCGGCGGACCGCAGATCAACGAGCTTCTGAAACGCGTCGGCAAGCAGGGCGAGTTCATCCAGGGAATGCGCGTCACGGACGAGGAGACCATGGATG
>JAJXWG010000046.1 GCA_021781695.1 Pseudomonadota bacterium | reverse complement strand
CGGAAAGATTGCGGCGCGGCTCGGGCAGCAACTCGCGCAATACTTCGAACTGCACGGGAACGGCGTTGCGGGCGCGAGTCAACGCATCGAACAGGCGCCCAAGGCGTATCGGTTTTAGCAGGTAGTCTATCGCATGCAGCTCGAATGCCCTGATCGCGTAGGCATCGTAAGCCGTGGTGAAGATGACCACAGGCGGATAGGGCAGCTTTTGCAGATGTTGCGCAAGCTCTATCCCATCCATCTGTGGCATGCGTATGTCCAGCAGCACCACGTCGGCAGGCGTCTCGACCAGACTGTCCAGCGCTTCCTGACCATTGCCCGCCTCGCCCACCACGACAAGCGGCAGCTGCGCACTGCAATCGCTAAGCAACTCGCGCAGACGGTTGCGCGCCGGCGGCTCATCGTCCACGATGAATACGCGCAAGGCCAGCTCTTTCATGCTCACGTCAGCCATTTTTCATGTAAGGCAATGAGATTTCCACGCGATAAAAATCATCCCCGGTTAGGATATGATAACTTGCCTCGGCATCAAACAGCAAAGCCAGTCTTTCGCGTATGTTCTGCAACGCGATCTTGTTGCCGTCGTGCTTCTTTGTTTCACCGTGCTGTGTACACGGATTGTGCACCGCAATCTTCAATGCGCTCCCCTGTCGGCGCAGCATGACGTCGATGCAGCCGCCCTCGACCAGCGGCTCTATGCCGTGATAGACCGCATTCTCGAGCAATGGCTGCAGCAGCAGGGCCGGGACCAGCGCATCTTCAGGCATGTCCTGTATCTGCCAGTTCACGCAAAGCCTGTCCCCCATGCGCAGCTGTTCGAGCGCAAGGTACTGCCTGCATAGCTGGATTTCCCGCTGCAGCGGAACCATGTCCTTTTCATCCGCCATCGCCACGCGGAACAGGTCCGCCATGTCCTCCAGCGCGGTCTCCGCCTGCTTTGGGCTTGCGCGCAATATGCCCAGCACCGCATTGATCGTATTGTAGAGAAAGTGCGGCCTGATGCGCGCGCGCAGTACCTGAAGCCGCGCATCCTCAACCGCCCTTGAGAGCACCCTCGCCCTGAGACGAAAATACATCAGCAACAGAGTGCACATGAACACGCCGGTGAATTCGCTGCGCAGCAGGTCGAAATAGGGGTTCACACCAGAATCGGGCATATAAAGCTCGCGCCCCATGTAGCAGACGAACAGCGTGACTGCGCCGACCAGGACGTTCACTGCCCATACGCCGCGCCAGTAACTCAGCTTGTCCAAAGCCGGCTGCATTAACCAGAGCAGCAGCAGACTGCTCAGCATGATGGGCGCCAAAAGCGTGGTTCCCTGCATGATCTGAGGCAGCATGTCCCTCCATCCTGTCGCCTGAAGAATGGCGCCAAGCAGCGCCAGCGCATTGCCCAGCAACAGGATGCGCAGCACCACGCCGAGATTGCGGAAATTGGGCAACGCATCGGTCGGTGAATTTTGTTTTATACTGCGCGCTTCGTTCATGTCGGCAGCTTTAACCCTACGGATTATTTAAACAAGATGGCACAAGATAATAACACGTGGTCCGGGCGATTCTCCGAACCGGTCGCAGAACTGGTCAAGCGCTACACCGCTTCCGTCGATTTCGACCGCAGGCTCGCGCCTTTTGACATGCAGGGTTCGCTCGCGCACGCGCAGATGCTGGCCGAATGCAGGATCATTTCATCTGAAGATCTCGCAGACATCAGGCGCGGTTTGAACCAGATCGAGGCAGAAATCTCATCCGGCGATTTCACATGGTCGCTGGACCTTGAAGACGTGCATCTCAACATCGAGAAGCGCCTCACGGCCCTGGTGGGCGATGCAGGCAAGCGCTTGCACACTGGCCGTTCGCGCAACGATCAGGTTGCAACCGATGTCAGACTGTACCTCAGAACAGCGATAGACGATCTGCGTGAGCTCATCAAGGCGCTGCAAGGTGCGCTGCTGGACCTGGCTGAAAAACACACCCGCACCATCATGCCGGGCTTCACCCATCTGCAGGTCGCTCAACCGATCAGCTTCGCGCATCATCTGATGGCCTATTATGAAATGCTTGGCCGCGATGCGGAACGGCTGACAGATGTGCGCCGCCGTGTGAACCGCCTGCCGCTGGGCGCTGCAGCACTTGCCGGCACGAGCTATCCCATAGACCGCGAACTGGTCGCAAATCTTTTGGGTTTTGAAGGCGTGTGCGAAAATTCTCTGGATGCCGTATCCGACCGCGATTTCGCGATCGAATTCACCGCCTGTGCCGCGCTCATCATGACGCATCTCTCGCGCTTTTCCGAGGAGCTGATTTTATGGATGAGCCCGATGGCAGGCTTCATCGACATCGCCGACCGTTTCTGCACTGGATCGAGCATCATGCCGCAGAAGAAGAACCCCGACGTGCCCGAACTGGTGCGTGGCAAGACAGGCCGCGTGAACGGCCATCTGGTCGCACTGCTCACTCTGATGAAGGGCCAGCCGCTGGCCTACAACAAGGACAACCAGGAAGACAAGGAACCCCTGTTCGACACGGTGGATACGCTCACCCAGACGCTGCGCATCTATGCCGACATGATCGCAGGCATCAGTGTCAGGCCGGATGCGATGCGGCGCGCAGCGCTGCAGGGCCATGCGACCGCGACGGACCTGGCCGACTATCTGGTCAAGAAGGGATTGCCTTTCCGCGATGCGCACGAGGCGGTGGCGCTTGCGGTGCGCCATGCCGAGCAGAAGGGCTGCGATCTTGCAAAGATCGGCCTTGCCGAACTGAAGGAATTCTCGACGCTGATAGAGGATGACGTCTACCACGTGCTGTCGCTGGAAGGCTCATTGGCCTCCCGCAACCACATCGGCGGCACGGCACCTGTCCAGGTCGAGGCTGCGATTGCCAGAGCGAGAATTAAGATTGCAGCACCATAAAAAACGGGCGACCTGCTGGCCGCCCCAAAGGAGGAGAGTTTAGAAAATCGGACTGTGCGACTTCCTGCACTCGGCCCGACTATATCCCCGCCCCCTTGTTTTTAAAATATGAAAGAATATCTAGGCAATCCGGCCTAGGAAGCCAGATCGCCCAGCAGTTTTTTCAACTCGCCGCTCTGATACATCTCTGTCAGGATGTCTGAGCCGCCGATGAATTCACCCCTGACATAGCATTGCGGCAGGGTTGGCCAGTTAGCGTATTCGACCAGGGCCGGAACCAGCGCCGGGTCTTCAAACACGTTGACTGCCAGCATGTCCTTCACGCCCAGCGCATTCATGATGCGGACCACATTCGCGGAAAAGCCGCACTGGGGAAACTTGGCCGTGCCCTTGATGAAAAGAACCACCGGATTTCCGGTGACCTGTTGATGTATGCGTTGCTGTATGTCTGTGCTCATGATTATTACCCGAATTAAATTGTCAGGTATTATTGCAGAACAACAAGGCTACCGTCAAGCACGGCCCATGCTCACACGCTCCATGCCAGCGAGGTCCCTGGAGGATGAAATTTCGGCAAAGCCTGACTGACGCATCAGATCGCGCACGTTCGCCGCCTGATCATAGCCGTGCTCCAGCATCAGCCATCCCCCGGGATTAAGATGGTTCCTGGCCCCGGCAACAATGCGCCGTATGTCGTCCAGCCCGTCCATGCCGGACACAAGCGCGCTGGCAGGCTCGAATCTCAAATCTTGCAGGTGGTGGTCGTTCGTCTCGATATAGGGCGGATTGGAGACGACGAGATCGAAGCGCTCGCCTTCAAGCGATGAGAACCAGTCGCTTTTCAGAAAGCGCAAGTTGCGCACGCCGAGTTTCCTTGCATTTCCAATCGCCACTTCGAGCGCTGCTTCTGAGGCGTCGAGCGCGACCACTTCCAGACAGGGCCTGGCAAGTGCTACGGAAATCGCAATCGCGCCGCTGCCCGTACCCATGTCCAGCACGCGGCGCACGCCCATTTCATCGGTACGCTGCAAGGTCAGCTCGACCAGAAGCTCGGTATCCGGCCTCGGGATCAGCGTTGCAGGTGTGACTCTGAATGCATGACCGAAGAATTCGCGCTCCCCGAGCAGGTATGCGACAGGCTCGCCCTTCAACCGCCTTTCAATGAATCCTGAATAGCGGCTGGATTCATCGGCATCGAGTTCGCGCGCCGGCCATGTCATGAGATAAGCGCGGTTCACGCCGAGGACCGCCTGCAGCAGGCACTGCACTTCGATGCGCGCCTCATCGGCATCAAGCCCCAATGCCTCCTTCAGCCGATTGCTGTCCTGCCTCATGATTTCCGACAGGTTCATGCGTTGATCCCGGACTGGCGCAGTGCTTTCAGCTCCGCCAGGCAAAGATGGGTAAACGCCAGTCCCACATAGACGGGCAGGATGAAGCCGATCAGCGGCACCAGCTGCAACAGGCCTGTTATCGCGCCCAGAAGGTAGAGTCTGAATGAGGACCGCTCTATCACCTGCCCGTATTCCTCCGGGCTCGCATGTTCACCCAGCGCATCATAGCGAAACAGCCGCTGGTTCAGATAGGCCATCAGCAGGATGGGCAGGAGGAACGCGAACGGCGAGAACAGCCAAAGCGGCAGGCTCAGCACCCAGCCTGTGCAATACACGACGATGGCGACCAGCGCGTTCCATATACTGCCGGCTGCAGACCCGCCCTTCTTCAGCTCCAGTTCCGGGTAATCTCTGCGCGCGACATGAGCCACCATCACCGGCATCGCAACTGTTGCCGTGATCAGGAGTGCTGTCACATAGATCGCTGGAAACAGCAGCAGCACCAGGATGATGCCGATCAGGTAATGTGAAGCTATTGCAAAGAACCCCTGTTCCACCCATTGCTGCATAGGCGTTGCCTGCACCATGAGTGTCAGCTGATTGATCCAGCTTCCCCAGAAGTACATTGCGGCACCCGCCCACAGCAATGCTGCCAACAGCATGGGCCAGAGCACCAGCGAAAGCATCCTGGGATGAAAGAAAGTCTTGAGCGCATCGGCAAGGGCGGAAATAACGCTGCTCATGGTATCTGTCATGAGCATGGATTATCACGCCGGCGCACCAGCCAGTCCAGCGCGCCGAATCCGGCATGGCGTCCGCTGGCAAGGCAGGCGGTCAGCAGATAACCTCCTGTGGGCGCCTCCCAGTCCAGCATCTCGCCGCAGCAGAACAAACCCGGCAGCGCCATCAGATTCTCATCCAATGCTTCGAACGTAACACCGCCCGCGCTGCTGATCGCCTCATCCAGCGGGCGAGGCGCGATGAGTCTAATCGGCAGCGACTTGATGGCCGATGCCAGTCTTTCCGGATAATTGAAATCTTCCCTTGGCAGCAACTCCCTCAGCAGTCCGCTTTGCACGCCCCTGATGTTTGCCCTGCTCTGCAGATGGCTGGACATGGAGCGCGAACCGCGCGGGTGACCCACCTCATCGATGATGCGCTCGAGCTTCCTCCCTGGCGCAAGATCGATGTGTATCACCGCGCTGCCACACGCCTCTATCCCGTCGCGCAAAAGCGCCGAAAGCGCATAGACCGGACCTCCTTCTATGCCGGTTTCGGTAATCATCAGATCGCCAGCCCTGGAATGCATGTTGCCTGCCGGATCGGCAAAACTCACACTCACGGATTTCAGCGGATGGCCTGCGAATTTTTCTCGAAAGTGCTGACTCCAGTTCGCATCGAAACCGCAGTTCGCGGCGCGCAATGGCGCAACGCCAATCCCGCGCGCTGCGAGCTGCGGCACCCATGCGCCATCCGAACCTAGCCTTGCCCAGCTGCCGCCGCCCAACGCCAGCACCACCGCATCGGCATCCGCAGCGACCTCGCCATGAGGTGTATCGAAACGCAATGCAATGTTCTTTTCATCCCAGCCGCGCCAGCGGTGGCGCATGTGAAAATGCACGCCCGCCTCGCGCAAGCGGGCAAGCCAGGCTCGCAGCAAGGGTGCGGCCTTCATGCTGTCCGGGAAGACGCGCATGGAACTGCCGACGAATGTGTTTATGCCCAAGCCATGCACCCACGCGCGCAATGCCTCGGGTGGAAAGCTTTCAAGCAAGGGCGCAAGTTCTTTGCGGCGTTTGCCGTAGCGCGAAAGAAAATCATCCAGCGGTTCGGCATGCGTGATGTTCATGCCGCCCTTGCCCGCCATCAGAAACTTGCGCCCGACGGAGGGCATCGCATCATACAGATCGACATTCACCCCACCCTGGCTCAGCACCTCTGCCGCCATCAATCCGGCAGGCCCGCCGCCTATCACGGCAACTTTAGGATTTCTCATCCGGCAGCTTTGGGCGATGCCCTGCGCAAACCCTCCAACAGGGTGAAGGGCGGCTTCCAGCCCAGTTCGCGGCGTATTTTGCCGCTGTCTATCCTGAGGGAATCCAGAAGACGTTCTACCTGATCCGATTTTCCGGTCAGTCGCCCCGCCAGTTTCAAAATAGCGGGAGGGCATGGAAAGAGGCGCGCATAGTGACCCATCGCTGCCCCCAACTGGCGCAAGAGATCCGGCGTGGAAATATCCTCTCCATCGCTCACAAGATAAGTCTGATTGGCGGCTGCAGGATGCGTGGCGCAAAGAATCAGCGCATCCACCAGATTCTCTACATGAATCAGGCTGCGGCGATTGTCGACCGAGGCCAGCGGCAGCGGAATGCCGCGAGCCAGCGCCTTCATCATCTGCGCGAAATTGCCCTTCACGCCTTCGCCATATACCAAAGGCGGCCGCAGTATCACGACCTCCAGCCCCGCTTCTTCCGCCACGCGGCGCAAGGCTTGTTCGGCCTCCCACTTAGAAACACCGTATGGATCCTGCGGTTCAGGCACATCTCTCTCCGAGAATTTCCCATCCCCCTTGGTCGCCTCGCCGTTGACCTTGATGGAGCTGACATACACCAACCGTTTTACGCCCGCCTGCACAGCCTGCCTTGCCAGATTTTCAGTGCCATGCAGATTGACCTTGCGGAATTCCTCCAGCGGATCGGAAGCGGTATCGCGCATCACGTGGACGCGTGCGGCAAGATGTATCACCACTGCCGCGCCGACTAGGGCTTTGTTCCAGTCGGTCGCACCGTCTATCGCGCCAACTGCCACCGGCCCAACTCCAGCAGGCAATCGATCCCGTGCTCTCGTAGCGGCGCTCACTTGCATTCCGCGCCGCATGAGCCCATCGCACAATGACAGCCCCACAAAGCCGTTCGCACCGGTCACCAGGAAGCGATCTTGTTCAACAGGTTTCATTTCCGCTCCGGTATTTGTGACAAGCTGTCGTACAGCATCACCATCTCGTGAGTAATCTTCTCGCTATCAAATAGGTCAAGGGCACGCTTGCGCGCTGCGTCACCCGTCTGCTTCCGCAAATCATTATCCGTGATCAGTCTCAGTAATGCACGTGTCAAAGCCTTCACATCACCAGCCTGAAACAACAAGCCGGTTTTGCCATCTTCAACCGCATCAGTAATACCATATATACGCGTGGCCACAGCAGGAACGCCACACGCAGCCGCCTCAATGATAGTCATACCGAATCCTTCGCGATAGCTTGGCAGACAGAATATGTCGGCGGCCGCCATATACTCTTCGGGGCTTGCCGTAAAACTCACATAGTGCAGACGATCACGCGCCCCATGGCAAATTTCCTGGATGCGGCTGAAAGGCACATTTTCTTCGGCACCCACCAGCAGGAGTTCGACATCCGGATGCTGTCTGGCAATAATATCAAAGGCTGCGGCCAAATCGAGCATGCCCTTGTCCCGGTTGAGCCGCCCGACAAACAGAATCACTTTGGCATCCTGCGCAATTCCCAACGCCTCTCGCGTTGAAAATCTCGCCTCAGTATCGGGATGGAAACGCAACGGATCAACACCGCATATTGAACCTCCCCCGATCACCTTTGTCTTGTTACGGCGCAACACACCTTCGTTAACCATGAAGTCTCGCTGTGACGGGCTATCTGCCAAAGCACACGTGGCGAGCATTCCAATCAGTTTGTCAAACCCCTTCAACAACATCCGCCCCACACCACGTTTAGTCACCCATACTTGTCCTGTGAAAGTATGGGTACGAACAGGTACATATGCCAGCCTAGCCGCCAGCATTGCGAGCATTCCGGTTTTAGGCATAATCGAGTGCACTATATCAAACCGTTCAATACGAAACAGTTTATATAGTTCAAATAAAACCAGCATGTCGCCCGCTGGCGTAGGCTTGCGCTCGATCGGCAAAAAAACAATCCGCGCATCAAGGTCGTCGATCAGGTGCCGATCCGCAGAATTGCACACAACGGTCACTTCATATCTTTCTGCGGCCGCCCGGATATGAGAACGCAAAAATGCATGCACAACAGCGGGGATCGTGGCAACGTAGCAGAGCTTTTTCACGTTGCGCCCGCCGCCAGATCTTCAAAAATCTTGTGCCACTTGAATTCCACGTCGGCATCTTCAATTTCGCTCCCGGGTTTCAATGTGCCGCGTCTCACTCTCCTCAATAAACCGCTAACGATCTTTGCCGAATATGCCGCCACTGCCAACAGCGTGAAATCCCATTGATTCAATCTGACAAACTGTCGCAGTTGTATCTCCAAAACCGCACGGCGTTTCTTGGCTAATTTCTCACAATTAACCGCGCTTCTTATGCGATAGGCAAAAAGTATTTCATCGATTGTGGAAAATTTACTATAACCCATTTTTTAATGCGCTCTGCCGTCATGACAATCCAATGGATGCCAATTTTCTATGGGAATGACTGATTTGCAAACTCCGAATTTTTAGGAGCGGCCTTCTTGGTAAACCCTAACTAGCTCCCGAATTCCATCTTCCATTGAAACAGAGCGTCGATAACCAAGTTCACTTTGCATTCTCTCAGTAGAATACTTCGCCCTTTTTACCATTGCATTTACTCTCTGCTCAGTCAATGGATTATTTGGAATGAAAGAAGTTAACCTAGCCGCCAGGCGAGCCAAAACTTCTGGAATTCGAAGATGAGGAACAACCTTATTTAGGCTTTGTGAGATTATGGCAACCAAATTTTCAATGGTACGGTAATCGGAGATAATGTAAACGCGATTTCTTGCAGCAGGCATTTTGCCACACATGATCAGCCCTCCCACAACATCATCAACATGTATGTAATTTGCCGCGGCTCCAGGCTTTCCAATGAAAAAGAAAAAGCCTCGGTCTATTATTGACACTAGCCGAAACAACACATCATTTTTCATCCCTGGTCCATATACCTTGGATGGTCGAAGTATGGAGTAGGTAAAGCTGTTCCTTTGGGATGCCTCAATAACAGTTTTATCTGCTATGGCTTTACTTTCCTCATAAACATTCACAGGAGCAATCCGAGTTTCTTCGGTGACCACGCCGCTGACATGAGTTCCATAAACACCCACGCTGCTTAATTGCACCCAGTGCTTGATTTTCCCTTCCGCTGCTTTTACGAGATTTTTTGTCCCATTTACATTGGCGGCCAACATTTTCTTATCGTCGTTAATTTCCGCAGCGCAATGGTAAAGTACATCAACACCCTCAACAAACGGCTGCAAATTCACTGGATTAACCAAGTCATCTTGCCACAGCCCGACCGAAGTCGGCAAACCAACTTCCCCGAAGGATCGTCGTGTCAATACACGCACTTCGTCCCCAAGTTCCAGATGACGCGACACCAATGCTCTTCCAATGAAACCGGTTCCACCGGTAATGGCAACAATCATAAATTTGCTCTCACCATCTTGCCTTCAATGCCGCAATCAATTCGACCTCAACAACCTGATCATTAATAATAGCGCCTGAATAAAAACGGAGCGACCCATCACCACCTGAACCCTGAAAACTTCAGTGGCAGTCCCCACACGGTCAATACTGCTAAC
>JAJXWG010000045.1 GCA_021781695.1 Pseudomonadota bacterium | reverse complement strand
CCTGTATCAGGAAGAGGGCTATGTGTTCGGCACGCTGGTTGAGATCACGATCTACGGCGAAGAGGAACAGCATGCCAGGCAGGCATCGGCTGAAGTGATGAATGAATTCCAGCGCCTGCACAACATGCTGCATGCCTGGAAACCTTCCGAACTGAGCGATTTGAACAAGGCCATCGCGGAAGGCAAGGATCGCGTCGTGACCGAAGAACTGGCTGCGATACTGCAGGATGCGGCATCCCTGTCGAAACAGTCGCAGGGTCTGTTCAATCCGGCGATAGGCGGCCTGGTGGGGTTGTGGGGATTTCATGCGGATACCTTCAAGCCCTCCGAGCCTGATGCAAAGCTGATCGCGACGTGGGTGAGCGCGAATCCGCAAATGAGCGATTTGGTTTTTCTCCCCTCCCAACCAGGGGGAGAGGGGTCTGGGGGGGGGGTGCTGGTGCATAGCAGCAACAAGGCAGTGCAAATCGATCTTGGGGGATATGCCAAGGGTTATGCACTGGACAGGGCGGCCGAATTGCTGAAAAAGGCAGGCATACACAATGCGCTGATCAACATAGGCGGCAATATCATGGCGATAGGCAAACATGGTGAAAAATTCTGGCGTGTCGGGATACAGCATCCCAGGGATTCCGGCGCTCTGGCTGTGGTCGATCTGCAGGACGGCGAGGCGATTGGCACTTCTGGCGATTATCAGCGGTATTTCATGCTGGGGGGAAAGCGCTACTGTCACCTGATAGACCCCAGAAACGGCTACCCTGTGCAGGGCGTCGAGGAAGTGACTGTGCTGACTCATGGCGTGCATGCGGGGACATTGTCGGATGCGGATTCCAAACCTTTGTTTGTCACCGGTACGCAAGGCTGGCGGCAGGCGGCGGATCGGATGAATCTTGCAGATGCGATGCTGGTGGATGAGCGCGGCAGCATTCATATCACAAACGAACTGAAGAAACGGCTAGAATTCACTGATAAGAAAGTGCACCTGCAGGTCGAATAGGGGTGCAAGGAGGGATTTGAATTGGTTGGAATATTACTGGTGGCGCACAACGGGCTGGGCGGAAGCCTGGCCGAATGTGTCAGGCATGTGCTGGGCAGGATGCCCGACAATCTCCGGGTTCTGCCTGTGCTGGCCGAAGAGGATCCGCAGCAGAAAGTCGCCGAAGGAGAAGAACTCATCAAGGAGCTTGACAACGGCAGCGGTGTTTTGATTTTGACCGATGTGTTCGGCGCCACACCTGCCAATATCGGCCGCAGGCTTTGCCATGCAGAGCGCGTGTCCGGGGTGGCTGGCGTGAATCTGCCGATGCTGTTGCGCGTGGTGTGTTCGTCGAATAAATCGTTGAAGGAAATGGCCGATCTGGCCGTCGAAGGCGGACGCGAATGCATTGTCCACATGGAGCATTAGCATGCAGCAAGACGTAGTGATCATTAATAAACTGGGCTTGCATGCACGCGCATCGGCCAAACTCACCCAGCTGGCCTCCAGTTTCAATTGCGAAGTGATGCTCTCTCGCAACAACCGCCGCGTGAACGCCAAAAGCATCATGGGCGTGATGATGCTGGCAGCGGCCAAGGGTGCGACCATCTCCATAGAGACGAAAGGCGAGGACGAGGAAGCGGCAATGAGCGCGATCGTTGCGCTGATCAACGATTATTTCGGGGAAGGCGAATGACTTTCGCGCTGCATGGCATTGCGGTATCCAGCGGCATTGCGATCGGCTATGCGCATCTGCTCTCGCATAACTCGCTTGAGGTGGCGCATTACACGCTGCCCAAACCCTTTGTTGCAGACGAGGTCGCGCGTTTTGATGCGGCGCTTCAGGCCACGCGTAGCGAGTTTGCCAGTCTGCGCAGAAACCGTCCGAGCTATACTGCCGCAGAGTTCGACGCCTTTCTTGAATTGCACCAGATGATACTGGATGACCCGCTGCTTAGCATCGGGCCGCGCCAGATGGTCGAGCGCGAGCATTGCAATGCGGAATGGGCGGTCAAGGTGCAGACGGACGCGTTGGCAGCGCAGTTTGACGAATTCGAGGATGCATACCTGCGCGAGCGGCAGGCGGATGTGAAGCAGGTTGCCGAACGATTGCTAAAGCAGCTCTCAGGCCAACCCGGGCATCAGCCTACGCACTTGCGTCACGATGTCGAGACGATACTGGTTGCCCATGACTTGAGCCCCGCGGATATGATCCAGTTCAAGCCGCAGCAATTTGCAGCCTTCGTCACCGATGCCGGGAGTGCTACATCGCATACCGCGATTGTTGCGCGCAGTCTCAATACGCCCTGCGTGGTAGGCCTGCACCACGCGCGCGAACTGATACGCGAGGATGACCTGCTGATTCTGGATGGCGAGCAGGGCATATTGATCGTCAGCCCAGACAAGGCGATCCTTGCTGAATACAAGCTGCTGCAAAGCGAATGGGAGCTGGAGCGCAAGAAACTCAGGCGGTTGCGCACCGCGCGCGCAAACACGCTTGATGGTGCGGCAGTCGAGCTGCACGCCAACATAGAAAAGCCGGAAGACATCAGTGACGCAAAGGAAAACGGCGCGACCGGGGTGGGGCTATTCCGCAGCGAGTTCCTGTTCCTGAACCGCGACGAACTGCCGGATGAGGAAGAACAGTTCGAGGCATACCGTGCGGCAGCGGCAGGTATGAACGGCATGCCTGTCACGATACGCACCTTCGATCTGGGTGCAGACAAGCAGATCAAGGGCGCAGAGCGGGTTGCCAGCAATCCCGCGCTGGGCTTGCGCGCGATACGTCTTTGCCTTGCCGAGCCGCAGCTTTTCCGCACCCAGTTGCGAGCGCTCTTGCGCGCAACCCACTATGGCAACGTGAAGATACTGATTCCGATGCTATCTTCCGTGTCTGAACTCAACCAGACCTTGCAGTTCATCAATGCAACCAAGCAGAGCCTGGAATTCGAGGGTATTCCCTATGATCGCGAGGTGAAAATAGGCGGCATGATAGAGATTCCCGCGGCCGCCCTGTCGCTGAATGTATTTGCAAAACAGCTGGATTTTTTGTCGATAGGCACAAACGATCTGATCCAGTACACTCTGGCGATAGACAGAACCGATGAAGACGTGGCGCATCTTTACGATCCGCTGCATCCTGCGGTGTTGCACCTTTTGTCGCATATCATCAGTACGGCGAATAAATTGGAGGTGCCGGTCTCGGTATGCGGAGAAATGGCAGGAGAGCTTTCCTATACCAGGTTGTTCCTGGGGCTGGGTCTGCGTCAGTTCTCGATGTTCTCGGCCCAGGTGCCGACCATCAAGCAGCGCGTTCTGACCACCAGCCTGCGCGAGATCGGGTTGCTCACTCAGAAAATCATGCGCACTGACGATCCGATGAAGATACGCGAGCTGCTGGACAAGTTGAACGACTGACGTTTTTTCATGCGTCGCCATCAAGAGGAGGAAAACACATGGAAATCAGATTTTCTAACGAAGTCATCACCAAAATACTGGATCAGTCCATGATCTATCAGTGCGCCTGTCCCGCGCAGGTTTGCAGGAACATCAATGAATTGCGCAGCCTGTTCGCCTATCAGGCAGGCTGCCTTAATCTCACCGACACCGATAAGGCAGTGCACCAGCGCATCGTCGAGGCGGTGAAATCAAGCCATGCCGAAATGGAAAAATGCCTTGGGGATATCCTGCGCATCGAGGGCTGGGACATGGAAACCTATCAGATGCCCGAAGCACTGATGAACCGCATCCTTCAGCAGTATTAGCCAGCACTGCAATGAAGCGCTATTCGCGCGCGATATGCTGGTTCCGCCGCGACCTGCGCCTGACAGATCATGCGGCGCTCTATCATGCGCTGAAGAACAGCGAAACGGTATATTGCGTATTTCTGTTCGACAGCGATATCCTGGGAAAATTGACGGACAGGCAGGACAGGCGCGTCGAATTCATCTGGCGCTGCGCGGCTGAACTGAATGAATCTTTGAGCAAGCATCGCAGCGCGCTTTGGGTGTTGCACGGCAGCGCAGAAGAACAGATCGTGAGCCTTGCGCGCAAGTTCGATGTGCAGGCGGTGTTCTGCAATCACGATTATGAGCCCGATGCGATGCGTCGCGATGCGGCGGTGGAAGCCGCGCTTGGAGAAATCGCTTTCCATCACTACAAGGATCAGGTGATTTTCGAGTGCTCGGAAATTCTGAACGGATCCGGCAAGCCCTACAGCGTGTTCACGCCATACAAGAATGCCTGGCTGAAAAAACTGGATGAGTATTATCTCAGCGCATATCCCGTGGAGCGATATCTTTCAGCGTTCGCGCAATGCGCGCCGATTCCATTTCCTGCACTTGAATCGTTCGGATTCTCGCCAGGCAAGCTGAACGTCGAGGCTGGCGAATCTGGCGCTGATAAATTGTTCGAGGACTTCATGTTGCGCATCGATGAGTATCGGAAGGCGCGCGACTTTCCTGCGCTTAACGGCACCTCTCACCTTTCCGTGCACCTGCGCTTTGGCACCCTGTCGATACGCCGTCTGGCATCCCATGCGCAACACTCGGGCAGCGCTGGAGCGGCATCCTGGCTGTCGGAACTCATCTGGCGCGACTTTTATCAGATGCAGCTTTACCATAATCCTTCGCTTGCAGAAGGGCGGGCTTTCAAGCTCCAGTTCGAGGCTGTCGATTTTCCCAATGATCCTGAAAAGTATGCGGCATGGTGCGAGGGGCGCACGGGTTACCCTCTGATCGATGCGGCGATGCGCAAGCTTAACCGGACGGGCCTCATGCACAACAGGCTGCGCATGGTGAGTGCATCCTTTCTGGTGAAGGATCTGCACGTGGACTGGCGCTGGGGCGAAAAATATTTTGCGGAACATCTGTTGGACTTTGACCTTGCAGCCAACAACGGTGGCTGGCAATGGGCGGCTTCAACCGGCTGTGATGCACAGCCCTGGTTCAGGATATTCAACCCGGTTGCGCAATCCGAAAGATTCGATCCTGAAGGCTGTTTCATCCGCAGCCAGGTGCCTGAGCTTGCAAATTGTCCTGACAAATGGATACATGCGCCCTGGCTAATGCCTGAAATCGAAAAACAGCGCTATGGAGTGATCATCGGGCATACTTATCCGGCCCCTGTTGTGGACCATGCTGAGGCAAGGATAGCGGCATTGGCGATGTTCAAGGAGGCAATTCGTGGATCAAACCAAAGGAGATCAATGTGAAACTGATAGGCACACTGACCAGCCCCTACGTGCGTAAGGCGCGCCTGGTTTTGCTGGAAAAAAACATTCCCCATGAATTTGTGGTTGACCTGCCGCAGGGCAGTTTGGCGTTGCAGGCCAACCCGATGGGGCGTATCCCGGCGCTGATCCTGGACGACGGTTTTTGCGTATTCGATTCAGCCGTGATCGCGGACTATGTTGATGCCTTGAACGATCAACCTGTGCTGATTCCGCGTTCGGATGCTGCGGCAAGGCTGCGCGTCAAGCGCTGGGAAGCGCTGGCCGATGGCATTGCGGATTCGGCAGTCGTGGTGCGCACCGAGCGCATGCGTCCAAACGATAAGCAGGATACCGACACGCTTGAACTGCATAACAAGGCGATATCAAACGCGCTTGCTTTTGCGGCCGGGCTGCTGGGTGGCAATGAATGGTGCGAAGGTGAGTCCATCACGCTCGCGGATTTGGCGCTGACAAGCGCGCTGGTCTATCTTGACTTGCGCCAACCCGAGCGTGACTGGCGCGGCGCATACCCGAATCTTGCTGCATGGTCTGCGAAGATGGCCAAGCGCAAGAGCGTGATTTTGGCGGGTTCCTAGAGGAGACTTTCCGGGCTGACAAGAGGCAGGCCAAAGGCCTCTGCCACCGCCGGGTAAGCGATTCTCCCCTGGGCGATATTCAAGCCTGATCTTAGCGCCGGGTTGTCGCTGAGCGCCTCTTGCCATCCTTTGTTTGCCAGCTCAAGCAGGTAAGGAAAAGTGGCGTTGGTCAGCGCCAGTGTGGATGTGCGCGGAACGCCGCCCGGCATGTTGGCGACCGCGTAGTGAATCACGCCATCGACCGTGTAAACCGGGTTTTCGTGTGTGGTGGGGTGCGTGGTTTCCATGCAGCCCCCCTGATCCACCGCGACATCGACGATCACGGAGCCTGGCTGCATGAGCTTGAGGTCGGGACGCCTTATGAGGCGCGGGGCGGCGGCACCCGGAATGAGCACGGCGCCTATGACAAGATCCGCAGTTGCAAGCTGCTCGAGCAGGTTGTGGCGACTTGAGAGCAGCGTCTGTACGGGCAGTATCTCATCCAGATGACGCAGCCGGGAGAGCGATACGTCCATCACGGTGACTTTCGCACCCATGCCTGTCGCAATCGTTGCCGCGTGGCTTCCGACAATGCCGCCGCCCAGGATTAGCACATGCGCAGGCAGAATGCCGGGTACGCCGCCCAGCAGAATGCCGCGCCCGCCGTATTGCTTTTCCAGATATTTCGCACCCTCCTGTATCGCCATGCGTCCGGCCACCTCCGACATGGGTGCTAGCAAGGGCAATTCGCCCGCAGGCAGCGCCACGGTCTCATAAGCGATACAGATCGCGCCAGAATCAATATGCGCGCGTGTCAGTTCCAAGTCGGCAGCAAAATGAAAATAGGTGAAGACGATCTGGCCTTGCTTAAGATGGGGCCATTCGGCGCGCATCGGCTCCTTGACCTTGACGATGAGTTCCGCCTGCAACCAAACAGATTCTGCATCAGCAATCACTGCTGCGCCGGCACATTTATATTGTTCATCCGAAAATCCGCTGCCTATCCCCGCGCCGCTTTCAACCAGCACGGCATGCCCCGCCTCGACCAGTGCTGCAGTACCTGAAGGTGCCAGGCCAATCCTGTATTCACCTGTCTTGATCTCTTTGGGAACGCCGATTTTCATCTTCGAATTTTCTCCAGTGTGGACAGGCATGATGAAGATTCAGATGCTTGTCATTCTACTGCACGGCGACGGATTAGGCTGTTCCAATCTTCGGACTAAATTGACATCCGGGAATAAAACGCACAAACTTCAGCCAGTGCCGATTTGACATCAGCTTGCCGGGGCACAGGCGCATGATTGATATGCGCTCAAACATACCAGCTAAAGCGAGGCGACCCGTTTTGGCTTAGGCTTGACGGGTTTTTCTTTTGGAGTCGATTTGAGTCATTCTGTAGGCATTGTTACAGCGCAGCGCGCAACGTTCGAAACCCCGCTGGTGTTTAGGAGCGGCGCGGTGTTGCCGCGTTACGAGCTCGTGTATGAGACATACGGTACGTTGAATAGCGACAGGTCCAACGCAATCCTGATCTGCCATGCGCTGTCCGGTCATCACCATGTGGCTGGCTTTTACGCAGATGCACCGAAGAGCCTGGGTTGGTGGGACAACATGGTGGGACCCGGCAAACCTATCGATACGGACAATTTTTTCGTGGTGGGTATGAATAACCTGGGCGGCTGTCACGGCTCCACCGGGCCTTCCTCGGTCGATCCCGAAACAGGCAAGCCCTATGGTTCGAGTTTCCCTGTGATCACTGTGGAAGACTGGGTCGAGTCTCAGGCGAGGCTTGCCGATTACCTGGGTATCGATTGTTTTGCCGCGGTGATCGGCGGAAGCCTGGGCGGCATGCAGGCCTTGCAGTGGTCTCTGGCCTGCCCGGACCGGGTGCGCCATGTGCTGGCCATCGCCAGTGCACCCCGCCTGACTGCGCAGAACATCGCCTTCAACGACGTGGCGCGCAACGCGATTCTGACCGACCCCGATTTTCACGGCGGAGATTATTACCAGCACAATGTTGTGCCGACGCGGGGGCTTAGGCTTGCGCGCATGCTGGGCCACATCACGTATCTGTCGGATGATGCGATGGCGGACAAGTTCGGGCGCGAACTCAAGAGCGGGCAATACAATTACGGCTATGAGGTGGAGTTTCAGATTGAATCCTACCTGCGCTACCAGGGAGACAAGTTCGCAGGGCTTTTCGATGCTAACACTTATCTGCTGATGACCAAGGCGCTGGACTATTTCGATCCTGCACAGGATTGCGGCGGTGATCTGAACAGCGCGTTTGCAAAGGCACGTGCCGATTTTCTGGTGATCTCGTTCACCACAGACTGGCGCTTTTCGCCGCAGCGTTCCCGCGAAATCATCCGCCCTCTGCTGCACAACGGGCGCAATGTGAGCTATGCCGAAATCACCTCAACGCACGGGCATGACTCTTTTCTGATGGAACATCCGCATTACTTCGATGTGGTGCGCGCCTATCTCGACAATGTGAGCCGCGAGGTGTCGGCATGAGCGATCGTTCCGATTTTGCGGCCATCGCAGCCTGGATACCCAAGGGCGCATCGGTGCTTGACCTGGGCTGCGGGGATGGCAGCCTGCTGCGCTATCTTCAGGATACCCGTGCGGTGCGGGGTTATGGCGTGGAGATCAGTGATCGCGATATTGTGTCATGCATCGCTAACGGCGTGAACGTGATTCAGAACGATCTGGATGCGGGACTTTCCGATTTCGAGGATGGCGCATTTGATTTCGTGATTCTGTCGCAGACCCTGCAGGCAACCCGTCATACCGAACCTTTGATGCAGGAGATGCTGCGCGTGGGACGAGAGGGCATAGTGAGTTTCCCCAATTTTGGTTTTTGGCGTAGCCGTCTCGATGTGCTGCTGGGCAACATGCCGGTGTCTTCCGAGTTGCCCTATCAGTGGTACAACACGCCGAACGTGCACCTCTGCACGCTGAACGATTTCGAGAATTTCTGCCGTTCATACTGCATCAGCATCACCGCGCGCAGCGTGATGACGGACGGGCGCGAAGTGAGTATGCTGCCCAATCTTTTCGGCAGCACGGCGGTATATCGCTTTCAGCGGGGGATATGAGCGTCATCAGACAGCTTTTCACGCGGCGCATGGCAATCTGCGTGTTCACCGGATTTTCTTCGGGCTTGCCGCTTTATCTGCTGTTCAACCTGCTGCCTGCCTGGCTGCGCAGCGAGCATGTGGATCTGAAAACCATAGGACTTTTCGCGCTGATCCAGTTTCCCTATACATGGAAATTTATCTGGTCGCCACTGCTCGACCGCTACGCATTGCCTCTGTTTGGCCGTCGGCGCGGTTGGATGGCGCTGACCCAGGTGAGCCTTCTGGTGGTGATCGCTGTCATGGGTGGGTTCTCACCTGCCAGCGAGCTTCGCGCGATCGCCTGGTGCGCAACGCTTCTGGCAGTGCTTTCTGCAACGCAGGATATCGTGCTGGATGCCTACCGCCGCGAGTTGCTTTCCGATGCCGAACTGGGGCTGGGCAATGCGGTGCACGTCAACGCGTATCGCGTAGCAGGACTTGTGCCGGGCGCATTGTCACTGATCCTCGCCGACCATATGTCCTGGGACAAGGTGTTCGTGATCACCGCGCTGTTCATGCTGCCGGGCATTGCGATGACGCTGATGGTGAAAGAGCCTCATCGCGCCGCACCGCCCAAAACTTTGCGCGAAGCGGTCATCGAGCCTTTCCACGAATTTATCACGCGCAATGGCTGGGAGAGCGCGCTGCTGATTCTGGCCTTTCTGCTTTTCTACAAGCTGGGTGACAGCATGTGCACATCGCTTGCCACGCCTTTTTATCTCGACATGGGTTTTTCCAAAACTGACATCGGCCTGATCGCCAAGAATGCAGGTCTGTGGCCGTCCGTTATCGGCGGCATGCTGGGCGGTCTTTGGATGGTAAGGATAGGCATTAACCGTGCGCTGTGGCTGTTCGGCGTGGTGCAGATACTGGCGATCTTCGGTTTTGCGTGGCTGGCTGCCATTGGCCATCACAGCGAAATCGGCGCGCTTGAGCGCACCCAGCTGGCCGTGGTGATCA
>JAJXWG010000044.1 GCA_021781695.1 Pseudomonadota bacterium | reverse complement strand
TAGCTCTGCTGGTGCGGCCTTAACCTGTCCAGCGCGCTCGAGTCGTGGTCCGTCCGGTTGTCTAGATTCCACACCCTCGTCATGTATGAGCGTTCGTCGCTTTGCGCTGTCTTCGCGTCCGGCGCTGTCTGCTCGGATAGCGCAGGCAACCCCATCTTCGGTGTGGCATCTTTTTCGCCAGCCGCATTATGCATGGCCGCCGCGTCGTAGCATTTCAGGCGCTCTGCATCGTTTTCCGGATAGGTCTTTGCGCAGAAAGCGAAATCCCCGGTGTCTGCTCTTGCAACGGATGTCATGGTCAAAGGCAGCAGAATGATGATTATATTTCTTGTCATCGGATCATTATACAAGCGGGAAGCGCGCCAGCACTTGGTAATTCGGCCCACCACCCTGCACCATGGCGAAATCATTCACATGCCAGCGCACCACCGGCATTTTTGGCAGCGGATCATCGCAGCGCGCATTGCGCAGCAGCGTGACATGCGGTTTGTATTCGCGCCTGTCAAAGTCAAACCCGTGCATGGCCAAACCGCATTGCAGGCCGGATACCAGCTGCAGCAATTCCGCTGGCACCGTGCTGGGCGCAGCGTAAATGATGCGGTTATGCTCCCAGTAAAGTGCCTTGTCGAGTATCAGCTCGAAATGCCTTGCCCTCACTTCACGGGCCGCAAGCTGCAACGCTTCGAGACGTACAACTTCCACCTCGCCCAGAAAGACCAGCGTGACATGCAGGGTGTCAGGCCGCATTGTTCTCCCCATGCCTTCGAGGCTTTGCTGCCAGGCATGAAGCCCGCGCCTGGCAATGCTTTCCGGCCAGAGCGCAAAAAAAACTTTAACGGTGCCCGTGTGGATATTCATCGCATTATTTTAGCCATTATCAGTTCGCAGTCGAGAAGAACGCTGCAATCGGGTAAAATACGCGAAAGTCAAACGAGAAGCTGTCCACGAAAATGCGCTTGCGTGAAATCCCCTACAACTACACTTCATTCTCCGACCGGGAGATCGTGCTTCGCCTCTTGGGTGCAGAGGCATGGGACATCATCAATACCCTGCGCACCGAACGCCGCACGGGGCGCTCCGCGCGAATGCTCTACGAAGTGCTGGGCGATATCTGGGTTGTCTCGCGCAACCCGTACCTGCAGGACGATCTTTTGGGGAACAGCAAGCGACGCAGCGCGCTGATCGATGCGCTGCATCACAGGCTAAATGCAATCGATGAGCGCCGACAGGAAAACAGGCTGGTCGAACGCCTGCTTGAACTCGCTCGCCACGCTGTCGATGAATTCTCCGATGAATTCGAGACAACGCTTGCACTGCGCAAACGCGCCATGCGCGAACTCTCCCGCATCACACGCCGCGACAATATCCAGTTCGACGGTTTGAGCCGCGTCTCGCATGTGACGGACGCAACCGACTGGCGCGTGGAATATCCGTTCGTCGTGCTTCATCCGGATACCGAAGAGGAAATCGCAGCGCTGGTGCGCGCCTGCATCGCATTGAAACTCACCATCGTCCCGCGCGGCGGCGGCACGGGTTACACCGGGGGCGCCGTGCTGCTGGACAAGCATTCTGCAGTCATTAACACCGAAAAACTCGATAGGCTTTCGAACATCGAGCACATGGTTCTGCCCGGCTTGGCAAAACCCTGCGCCACTGTCCATTGCGGCGCCGGAGTCGTAACACGCCGCGTGATGGAGGCTGCAGAAAATGCAGGGCTTGTGTTTGCGGTGGACCCCACCTCGGCGGATGCATCATGCATAGGCGGAAACGTATCCATGAATGCCGGCGGAAAAAAGGCTGTGCTTTGGGGCACGGCGCTGGACAACCTCGCCTCCTGGCGCATGGTCACGCCAGACGGAATGTGGATGACGGTCGAACGGATGGATCACAACCTGGGCAAGATACACGACGCAGAAACCGCGACCTTCCGCATCAGCCGTTTCAAGTCGGACGGCAAGACCTTGAGCAGTGAACCCGAATTACTGATCATCTCAGGCGGCGCATTCAGAAAGACCGGCCTTGGCAAGGATGTCACCGACAAATTCCTGTCCGGCCTTCCCGGCATACAGAAAGAAGGCTGCGATGGCATCATCACCTCGGCGCGCTTCATCCTGCATCGCGCACATAGCCATACGCGCACCGTGTGCCTGGAGTTTTTCGGCCAGGTCAGGGAAGCCGTGCCTGCGATCATCGAAGTCACCGAGCTGCTGAACAGCGCAAAGCCCTCGAAATTTTCTTCCCCGGTCTTTCTTGCAGGACTGGAGCATTTGGACGAACGCTATATCAAGGCGGTGGGCTACGCCACCAAATCCCGCCGCAACACCCGTCCCAAGATGGTGCTGATCGCCGACGTGGTGAGCGACGATGCGGATGCGGCAGCAGCAGCCGCATCGGAAATCGTGCGCATCGCCAATCTGCGCGATGGCGAAGGCTATATCGCCGTCTCTGCCGATGCGCGCAAAAAATTCTGGCTGGACCGGGCGCGCACCGCGGCCATCGCAAAACACACCAACGCCTTCAAGATCAACGAGGACGTGGTGATCCCTCTGCCGCGCATGGGAGACTACTGCGACGGCATAGAGCGCATCAACATCGAGCTGTCGATTCACAACAAGATCAGCCTGCTCGACGCGCTGGACGAGTTTTTTTCGGGCAACCTGCCGCTGCATTACCAGGACGACAGGCAACTTGGCGATGCGGAGCTCCTGGGCAACCGCGTTCAGGATGCAAAACATCTGCTAAGCGACGTGCGCGCCCGCTGGGAATGGCTGCGCAACAACCTGGATGCAGACAGCAGCCAGTTGCCAGCAACAATCAGCGAAGCTGCCAGCTACCAGCTACCAGCAACAGGTTCCGTGTTTGAAGCACTGCAAAACCATGCTGTCCGCGCCTCATGGAAGACAGAAGTGCGCGATAAATTGCGCCAGATTTTCAGCGGCAGCACCTATCAGCCGGTGCTCGACGGCTGCGTGGGAGTTCATAAGGAGGTGCTGAAGGGCCGCGTGTTCATCGCGCTGCACATGCACGCAGGCGACGGCAACGTGCACACCAACATCCCGGTGAACTCCGACAACTACGAGATGCTGCAGCAGGCTTACCGCTCGGTGGATCGCATCATGAAGCTTGCGAAAGACCTTGGCGGCGTGATTTCAGGAGAACACGGCATAGGCATCACCAAATTCGAGTTCCTCGACGAGAGCGAGATTGCACCCTTTATCGCATACAAGCAGAAAATCGATCCTGAAGGCAGGTTCAACAAGGGCAAGCTCCTGCCCGGAAGCAACCTCGAACGCGCCTATACGCCGAGTTTCAACCTGATGGAACTGGAGAGCCTGATCCTGGAAAAGAGCGAGCTTGGCGACATATCGGATTCGATCAAGGACTGCCTGCGCTGCGGCAAATGCAAACCCGTCTGCACCACGCATGTGCCGCGCGCAAACCTGCTTTATTCGCCGCGCAACAAGATACTCGGCACATCTCTTTTGATCGAGGCGTTCCTGTATGAGGAACAGACCAGGCGCGGAATATCCATCCAGCATTTCGACGAATTCAACGATGTGGCCGACCACTGCACTGTCTGCCACAAGTGCCTGAATCCCTGTCCTGTGAATATCGACTTCGGCGATGTCTCGATGGCGATGCGCAATTTCCTGCGCAAGCAGGGCAAGAAAAAATTCAACCTGATCGCGGCGACCTCCATGCTGTACCTTAACAGCAGCGATCCGCACACCATCAAGCTGATACGCAAGGTGATGATAGAGTGGGCCTACCAGGCCCAGCGCATCGCGCACAGGATAGTCAAGGGACTGGGCCTGTTCAGCGATCAGACCGCCCATCCGCCTGCAAGCGTAGGTAAGCCGCCGATCACCTCTCAGGTCATCCACTTCATCAACAAGCCCATGCCTGGCAATCTGCCCAAGAAAACCGCGCGCGCGCTGCTCGACATCGAGGATGGCCGCATCATTCCCATCATCAGGAACCCCGAACTTTCGAGCGAGGAATCCGAGGCGGTGTTTTATTTTCCGGGTTGCGGCTCCGAACGCCTGTTCGGCCAGGTGGGGCTTGCCACCCAGGCCATGCTTTACGAGACTGGCGCTACCACTGTGCTGCCGCCTGGCTACCTGTGCTGCGGCTATCCGCAGAATGCCTCGGGCCAGGGAGACCGTGCCGCGCAGATCACGATGGATAATCGCGTGCTGTTCCACCGTGTGGCCAACACATTAAATTATTTGGATATCAAGACGGTCATCGTGTCCTGCGGCACCTGCATGGACCAGCTCCTGAAATACCAGTTCGAGAGCATATTCCCAGGCTGCCGGCTACTCGACATACACGAATACCTGCTTGAGAAACAGATCAGTCTTGCCAAGACCAATCTGTTTTCGACGGAGGCCGACGGCCGAAGTCAAAAGAGCAATGCACTGGCAGACATAAAGGGCACGCGCTACATGTACCATGAGCCCTGTCATGCGCCGATGAAAACCTACTCCTCTCAGAAAGTGGTCGACGAACTGATGGGCATGAGCGTGCCTTTCAACGATCGCTGTTGCGGCGAGTCGGGCACATTCGGGGTCAGCCTTCCGCACATCGCAACGCAGGTGCGATACCGCAAGGAAGAGGAAATGCGCAAAGGCGCTGCCGCGCTGCGCGCAGACGGTTTTGGCGGCGAAATCAAGGTGCTCACCTCCTGTCCTGCCTGCCAGCAGGGGCTGTCCCGCTACAATGAGGACAGCGGCACCAGCGCCGATTACATCGTCGTAGAGATGGCCAAACACCTGCTTGGTGAAAATTGGCTGCCGGATTTTGTAGCTAAGGCAAATCGGGGTGGCATCGAACGTGTTCTACTATAAAATTAACTGTGAACGCCAATTTCGGCGCAGGCCAACTTGGTAAAGCCAAGTTGAGCGTAGCGGCCGAAGTCAAAATTGGCTACCGGATTTTGTAGCCAAGGCAAATCAGGGTGGCATTGAAAGAGTGCTTCTATAACTGGATACAGCAAAGAGTCTGTGGCCAAGCAACTATGCTCCTGTATGCTATATTCTGAAACCTGAAACCTGAATCCTGAACATATGCTGATTCTGCCCCTCGAACCTACCGATGATCTCGCCAATCCGATATTCAAGGATGCAGCGAGTTGCGGGCTCTGGCTTGGGCAACTGCAGCTGACCAATCTGCAGCTGGCGCACAGCCAGCTTCTGTACCAGATCGGCGAACTGAACCGCTACCCGATGAATGGCATAGAGCGACTCAATACCCTCGAACTTCTGAGGGAAACGGTCGGTTTCGTGCAGGACGATTACGCCAAGAAGCTGATCGACAAACCCCTGCCGCTGAACGACGAAGAGATGACGATCTTCATGTCCCTCGTTCAACTCTGGCAGGCCATGCTGACGGGCTACCAGCGCTGCATGCAGTTTTACATCTTCGGCGAAAAGGAGCTTTCGGATCAGGGCGCGCTGCTGTGCCAGCGCTGCCTATGCTACGGCGGCCTGGAGATATTCGAATACCTGCGCACCAGATATGAATTCAGCCCCGCGCTCTGGCGCCAGATGCACGAGCTTTATGCCTATGCCGAACAGCATGAGCTGCACCAGATTGAAGTTGCCGATCCGGACTGCAAGACGAGCTGTACCTCAAGCTATGTCAAGGCGCTGCTGTCCTGCTATGCCAATCCTGCAGAATTGTCGCGCTGGCAATTGCAGCAGATGAATCGCTGGCTGTCTGCATGGAGCTCCAGCCTCTGTCTTGCGCGCAGTTACAAGCTGAACAAGAACGACTCGGAACCGCTGGCCGTCGACATCTCTGGCGAGATGGGATTGCAAAGAGCGGAGGAAGTGCTGCACAAGGATACGGTGCGCTATCTGGACATGGTCCCGATGAGCAAACTGTTGCGCGTCAAGGCCATTCTGCTGCAACAGGGGCAGACGGCGCAGCAGGTGGGACTGGGGAGTCAGTATGACAGTTACGCCTGCCACGACCTCTTGATTCTTTTGCACCAATGCTGGTGCGAAAACAGACACAAGCGTTTAAGTCAGCGCAAACCGGTCTTAAGGATCACAGAGCTTTGTTGCCAGATCGAGGGCATATACGCCCATTTGTCGCAAAAGGGCAACAGGCCATCCCGCCTCGACAAGCTTGCGATCAAGCAAATCGAGACGATGGGCTATGTGCCCAACTCGGACCTGGAACGGGCAGAAATTGATCATCCGCTGGAATCATGGCTGATCGAAAACGAGAACATCATTGGTGCGCGAATCACCCGAACCGATGAGTCAGGAAGACGCTTCAAGTGCAAACAGCTCATCGCGCTTCGCGCTGCCAAATCATTTTCCTTCATGCTGGCAACTGTCGCATGGATGATCGTCACCCGCCAAGGCAAGCTTCAGATGGGCATCAAATATCTGCCTGGCAAGCCCATGCCTGTGAGAATAAGCGCAGCCGGCATCAACCTTGCACGAAGCGAGGCGCAGGCCTTTCTGATGCCCGCCCTGCCGTCGGTGAAGACCCCTGCCAGTCTGATCATTCCGCGCGGCTGGTTTCAGCCCGGCCTCGCAATCGAATTGAGGCAGCCAAATGACGATTTCATGGTCCTGCAGCTGGGATTCAGCGTGGAACGCGGGCTCGATTTCGAGCGTGTCAGCTTCACGCCCGTGTAGCTATCTTTCCTTGATCGAGCTTGCCGGGAACACCAGCGTGAAAGTGCTGCCCTCCCCCACGCGGCTTGCGATCTGCAACTTTGCCTGATGTCGCAATGCGATGCGGTTGACGATCGCAAGGCCCAGCCCCGTACCGCCTGTCTCGCGGGATCTGCTGCGGTCCACACGGTAAAACCGTTCCGTGAGGCGCGGGATGTGTTGCGCATCGATGCCTATGCCGCTGTCCTGCACGGAGAATTCCGGCTGTCCTGAATGCAGACTCCAGCTCAACTTGATCGTACCGCCATCGGGAGTATAGCGAACCGCATTGCTCACCAGATTGGAAAACGCGCTGCGCAGCTCTTCGCGGTTTCCGCTCAGTCTCAGAGGTCCCGTGATCTCCAGGCTGTACTGGTGCCGGCCACCGCTTAGCAATCTGCCGTCCTGATAAACTTCGGCGAGCAGCGACTCCATGTCGACCATCTCGGTGCGCAGCGGACTGTGATCGTTTTCCAGACGCGACAGGGTCAGCAGGTCAGACACGAGATGATCCATGCGGCGCGTCTGCTCCGCCATCAGCTGCAACACATGCCTGATCTTGTCGTGGGAAAGGTCAGGCATGTCCTGAAGGTTCTCGACAAAGCCGTTCACCACAGTCAAGGGCGTGCGCATCTCGTGTGACACGTTGGCCACGAAGTCACGGCGCATGGTTTCGATGCGCTCCAACTGGGTGATATCCCGGCTGATCATAAGGTGCTTGTTGCCGCCGTAAGGCACGAACTTGATGGACAGCATCATGTCTTCATGGCGCGCCGCTTTCATCACCAGGGGCTCGGCATAATTGCCCGCATGCAGGTATGCGATGAATTCGGGTTGGCGCACGAGGTAGGTGATGTCCTGCAGGATGTCGCTGTTTGGATTAAGGCCGAAATGCTGCTCGGCGAGCGGGTTGCACCATTCGACGCGGTTGGCTTCATTCAGGCTCACCACGCCTTCCGGCAGCGCGGCAGTCGCCTGCTCTATGTGCTGCAATTCGTCGGCCAGCTTCTGCTTGGTCTGGTTGTGCCGCTTGACCATCTTGTACAGACTCGAGAACACATCATCCCAGATGCCCCCCCCGTCAGGGATGGCTTCCAGGCGCGGGTCGCTTAACCACTGTCCGAGCTTGTAGAGCTGCCTTGCGCGATAAGCCATCACGGCCAGCACCAGCAACAGCATGAAGGACAGCGCAACCAGCGCCGAGAATACGGCCCATAGCAGCAGCGCGAACAGCGCGCCATAGAACACCGGCAGACTCACTCTTATCCAGAAATCCTGCAAGGCATTCACTCTTTCAAGAAGCGCCGGTTTAGACGGCTGTTAATAACTGGTTGAAAAACGGTAACCGCTGCCGCGCACGGTCTGAATCAGAATGTCCAGACCGCTGTGTTCCAGCGATGCGCGCAGGCGGCGGATATGCACGTCCACGGTTCTCTCCTCGACGAACACCTGCGTGCCCCAGACCTGGTCGAGCAACTGCGTGCGACTGTAAACGCGCTCCGCATGAGTCATGAAAAAGTGCAACAGACGAAATTCGGTAGGCCCGAGATCAATGGGCTTCCCCTGTGCGGATACGCGATGCGAAACTGGGGACAGCTCCAGCCCCCCTGCCGTCACCTTGTCGTCCGACAGCGTGGGTATGTGGCGGCGCATCACGGCGCGGATGCGCGCCATCAATTCGCGCGGCGAGAAAGGCTTGGTGATGTAGTCATCCGCACCGGACTCCAGTCCCAGTACCTTGTCGCGTTCGTCTCCTCTTGCTGTCAGCATGATGATGGGTATGGACCTGGTCTGCTCTTCGTTGCGCAGCTGTCTTGCAAGCACCACGCCGCTGGTCGTGGGCAACATCCAGTCGAGCAGGATGAGATCCGGTGCGTGAATTTTTATCTGCTCCCAGGCCGATTCGGCATCCCCCGCGCGCAGCGCCTCGAATCCCGCCTGATTCACGTTAAACACCAGCAGTTCCTGTATCGCCGGCTCGTCTTCCACAACCAATATCTTCGCAGTCATCATTCCTCCTTACCGTTGAGGCCGTCAGAATATGAATAATTTATGACAGGAAGATGACAAGACATCAACGATGATGATCCGCCACATGGCCGGTATGACTCGCTGCCTGGTGGTGAAGATGCGAGTGCTCCGGTTCCTCTGGCAGCGGATTGGCCACCATGCCCGGCATGAATGACCCTATTGCCATGCCTATCGCGCTGGCGATCAGGCCGGCGAACTGCGCGGGTATATAGGGATCGTCGGAACCGGCAATCAGCACGGCAAGCCACACCGCTATGCCGCAGAAAATGGACAAGAGCGCGCCCTGGTTTGTCGCACGCTTCCAGAAAATGCCCGCCGTCAGCGGCACGAAGGCGGCAACCAGCGTGATCTGATAGGCATTTTCGACCATCTTGAAGATGCTCGCCTTGGAGTTCATCGCATACAGCGTGACGAGTATCGTGAAACTCACCGTCACGACGCGCATCAGGTGCAGAAGCTGCCGGTCGGAAACCCTGTGAGCTATCATGGGCTTCAGGATATTCTCGCTGAATGTCACCGAGGGCGCCAAAAGTGTGGCAGAGGCGCAGCTCTTGATCGCGGAGAGCAGCGCGCCGAAGAACATCACCTGGGCGAACAGCGGCGCATGGCGCATCACCAGCGTGGGCAGGATCATCTGCGGGTCGGAGTCGATCAGGCCGCTCACCATCGAGGGGTCGATCAGTGTTGCCGAATAGGCGAGAAACATCGGCACGAACGCGAACAGAAAATACAGCGAACCGCCCAGCACCGTAGCCCAGATCGCGATGCTCACGGTCCTTGAAGACTGCACGCGCTGGAATACGTCCTGCTGTGGTATCGAGCCAAACATCATGGTGATCCAGGCTGCAGCAAAGCCGATGATCTCCTTCATATCGGGCTTCGGCCAGAAGTCGAACTTGCCTGCCTGTGCCGCATGATGCACCACCGTGGCTACGCCGCCCACCTGACCGCTGATCTCGTGACCTATGAACAGCATGCCGATGACGATGATGATCATCTGCAGAAAGTCCGTGATCGCCACCGCCCACATGCCGCCGAACAGCGTGTAGACGAGTATGGTGCCCGAGCCTATCCACATTCCTGCGAGCTTGCTGATCGCGCCTGCCGACACCACGTTGAATACAAGGCCGAGTGCCGTGATCTGCGCGCCCACCCAGCCAAGGTACGAGATGACGATC
>JAJXWG010000043.1 GCA_021781695.1 Pseudomonadota bacterium | reverse complement strand
TCGGACAGCGTATCCCCCAGATACCAGGCGAGCAAAAGCAGCGCCAGCGTCAGCCAGTGTGCGATTACCATGCGTTTACTGTATTGCGTCATCTCTTTCCTTTCATCAGAATCGTCAAGCCAATCGGCCAATATTAACCCAACAAAGTTCCTTTGCGGGAAAAATTCGCGCACTGCTGACATGCGCACTGTTGTCGCGGTATGCTTCAGTTCTAGCAATGCAGAAAGCCTTGCGACATGAACGCAACCTTGGGACTTACAGCGCCTGAAGCCAGACAGCGGCTGGCCGAAACGGGCTACAACGAACTGGCGCCACCCCATGCGCGCCGTTTTTACGAAATCACAGCCGACATTCTGCGCGAACCGATGTTCCTGCTGCTGATTGCGGCAGGCATCATTTATCTTCTGCTGGGCAGTCTGGAGGATGCGCTGATGCTGCTCTGCTTCGTCCTGATCGTGATCGCAATGACGGTATTCCAGGCGCAAAAAAGCGAAAGGGTTCTGGTTGCCTTGCGCGAATTGTCCAGTCCGCGCGCGAAGGTCATGCGCGATGGCAAACCGCAGCGTATCGCAGGGCGCGAAGTCGTGATCGACGACCTTCTGCTGCTTACTGAAGGCGACCGGGTTGCCGCCGACGCGGTACTGATAAGCTGCAACGATTTGATGGCCGACGAATCCATGCTGACCGGTGAATCGGTTCCTGTGCGCAAACAGGCAGACGGGCAGAAAACCGCAACCATGGAGCCCGGCGGAGACGATCAGCCTTTCGTCTATGCAGGCACGGTGCTGGTGCAGGGCAGCGGCATCGCGCGCGTCATCGCCACCGGGAAATCAAGCGCTATCGGCAGGATAGGAAAGTCACTCGAAGACACCTCATCCGGCACATCCCCTTTGCGCATACAGACAGCGCATCTGGTGCGTCGCCTTGCGATCACGGCCCTTGCCTTCTGCACGGCGCTGGTGCTCATCTACGGTTATACGCGGGGCCACTGGCTCAACGCACTGCTTGCCGGCATCACGCTGGCGATGTCCACGCTGCCGGAAGAATTTCCGGTGATCCTGTCCGTATTCATGTCGCTGGGTTCATGGCGCATCTCTCAGCACCATGTGCTCACGCGCAGACTGGATGCCATCGAAACGCTGGGCGCTGCCACGTTGCTATGCACCGACAAGACCGGCACCCTGACCCAGAACCGCATGGCTATCAAAAAGCTCTATGGTAACGGACAGATGCTGCATGTACACGAACTCTCCGAACTGCCTGAGCCCTGGCATGAGCTGGTTGAATTCGGCATACTGGCAAGCGAAAAAGATCCGTTCGATCCGATGGAACGCGCGTTGCATGAGCTTGGCAAGCGCACCTTGAGCGGCAGCGAACACCTGCATGAGCAATGGGAGATCGTCCACGAATACAGCCTGTCGCCCGAAATGCTGGCCATGTCCCATGTCTGGCAGGGCGGCGATCAACCCCATCATCTGGTCGCCGCCAAAGGGGCGCCTGAAGCCATCATCGACCTTTGCCACCTGCCGGAAAACGAAGCGGCATCCGTCTCACAAGTCGCATCCGACATGGCCGATGAAGGCCTGCGCGTGCTGGGTGTTGCGCGCGCCAGACTGATTCCGGGACAGCGCTGGCCAGAGCGCCAGCACGACATCGAATTTTCCTTCGTCGGCCTGCTGGGACTCAGCGACCCAGTCCGCAAAGGCGTGCATGACGCGATCCTCCAGTGCCATGCAGCAGGGATCCGGGTGGTGATGATCACTGGCGACCATGCCAGAACCGCTGTTGCCATCGGCCGCGAACTGGGCCTGCCGGCACAGCATGTCATGACCGGCGCTGAATTGAACGATTTATCCGATATCGAGCTGCGCGCAAGGCTGCGCGACATACAGGTATTTGCGCGCATCGCACCGCAGCAGAAATTGCGTCTTGTAGAAGGCTTCAAGGCGAATGGTGAAATCGTCGCGATGACGGGCGATGGCGTGAACGATGCACCCGCGCTCAAGGCTGCTCACATCGGCGTTGCGATGGGAAACCGGGGCACGGACGTTGCGCGCGAAGCGGCAGCGCTCGTGCTGCTCGATGACGACTTCACTTCTCTGGTTGCAACCGTGCGCCTGGGGCGCCGCATATATGACAATCTGAGACACGCGATGAGCTACACGCTGTCCGTGCACCTGCCCATCATCGGCATCGCATTGCTGCCGGTATTGCTTGGCAGGCCGCTGATCCTGATGCCTGCTCACATCATGTTCCTTGAGCTGATCATAGGCCCTGCCTGCTCGATATTTTTCGAAGCCGAGGCGGAGGAGAAAAACATCATGCAGCGTCCGCCCAGAAGTGCTGCTGAGACGCTGTTCTCCGGGAAACGGATGGCAGTCAGCCTGTGGCAGGGCATTGCTGCGCTCACCGCAGCCTTCGCCATTTATGCATGGGCATCATGGCGCGTTTTTGACGAAAATACCGTGCGCGCTTTTGTCTTCAGCGGCATGGTGGCGGGGAACATCGCGCTGTTATGGGCCAACCGCTCGCCTTCCAAGCTGCAGAAAAACCCTGTGCTGCGCTGGATACTGCTTGGCAGTATCGGCGCCCTGCTGCTGGTCCTCAACCTCCCCATGCTGCGCGAGCTGTTTCATTTTTCAGGCAGCGTATTTTTCGTACTGTTTGTCGGCCTGCTTTCAGCCTTGGGCACGGGACTGCTGAGCGGCGCGGCAAAGCGCGCAGGTTAAACCTTAAAGGCGCTCAGTTCCTGTATTTGCATTTGGGCTTGATGCAGTTGGCGTAGATATAGAGCGAGTGGTCGTGCAATTCAAAACCGCGATCGGCCGCGGCTTTCTTCTGGCGCTGCTCTATGGTCGCGTCAAAGAACTCCTCGACCCGCCCGCATTGCAGGCACACGATATGGTCGTGGTGGTCGCCCTGATTGAGCTCGAAAACCGACTTGTCGCCTTCAAAATGGTGCTTCACCAGAAGTCCTGCCTGCTCGAACTGGTTCAACACGCGATATACGGTGGCAAGCCCGACGTCGTCTCCGCTTGCCAGCAACTTCCTGTATACGTCCTCTGCGCTCAAATGGCGATCGCTGCCGCTTTCAAACAGGCTCAACACCTTGAGCCTGGGCAAAGTGGACTTCAAGCCGGCGCTCTTGAGATGCAACAATTCGTTCATGGTGAAATCCCCTCAAGGTGCGATAGAAAAATTATATCAAAAAGTTGTTGCAATTGCAAATGAGAATGATTAGCATTAGCAACATGAGGTTCAGATCATTTCATACAAGGAAACAACATGCGACTCTTAATATCCCTTCTGGCAGGGGCAGCACTGCTGAATAACCCAGTGCTCGCTGCCGGCGAACCCGAAACCACACTGGTCATTGACCACCAGAAATTTAGCCCCGCACAACTCTACATTCCGGCTGCAAGCAGGACAAAAATCATCATCCGAAATCAGGATGCAGTGCCGGTCGAATTCGAAAGCTATGACCTTTCCCGCGAAATCGTGGTTCCAGGGCATAGCGAGACATCCATCTATGTCGGGCCATTGGAGCCGGGCAGCTACCAGTTCTTCAACGATTTTGACCACGACATGCAGGGCACTGTTATCGTCAAACCTGCAAGGGGGAACTGATCATGCTTGCAACCGCGGTCATCATGTTTCGCGAAGTGCTGGAAGCCTCCCTCATCATCGCCATCGTGCTGGGCGCGAGCCGCGGCATCGAAAATCGCGGGCGCTGGGTCGCATCCGGTGCAGCGCTGGGACTTCTGGGTGCTGCCGTCGTGGCCATGCTTGCCAATGTCGCCTCCTCCGAATTTTCCGGCAACGGTCAGGCGCTGCTCAACGCGGCGATCCTGCTCGGTGCCGTCATCATGCTGACCTGGCACAACGTATGGATGAGCGCCCATGGAAAACAGCTGTCAACGGAAGTCAAGGCAGTCGGCGCAGACGTTGAATCCGGGCAGCGCCCGATGGCCGCATTGCTGATCATCACGCTGGTGGCGGTGATGCGCGAAGGATCCGAGGCGGTATTGTTTCTCTGGGCAATTGCCACAGGCGGCGAACAAGGCACCCGCATGCTGATGGGTGGCGCAGGCGGGGTAGCCGCCGGAATCTTAGTCGGCATGCTTCTGTACCTTGGGCTGCTGCGCATCCCCACCAGGCATTTCTTCAGCGTCACGAGCTGGCTGATCCTCTTTCTGGCAGCAGGTCTTGCAGCCCAGGCCGCTGGCTTCTTGAATCAGGTCGGCCTGTTGCCCGCATTGGGCAATGGCATATGGAACACATCCGGCATCCTGAGCCAGAACAGTTTGTTCGGACAATTCCTGCATGTATTGATCGGCTACATAGCGCGCCCATCAGGCATACAAATCCTTTTCTATGTGGGCACCCTCATGAGCATTTTCTTGCTGATGCGCACCTATGGCAGCAATCGCAGGAATACACGCAGATGAAAATGAAATCAGGGGCTGTCATGCTTCTTTGCCTTTGCGCCAACACCGCCCATGCAGACAACGACTACATCGTCTATTCGCCCACCGTCGTAGAGGGGCAAAGCGAAGTGGAAACATATGGCTACAATTCCCGGGACGGACGCAGCACGCTTAATGGCGCAAGCGGATACAACATCTCCGTGGCACACAGCTTCACGAGCTGGTGGAAAGCCGAGGTCTATGTCGGGGAATTCAACCGCGACCCTGGAGGGCAGGCACACCCTTCGGGTTATGAGCTGGAAAACACCTTTCAGCTGACATCCCCGGGCGAATACTGGGCCAACGTCGGTTTCCTGGCAGCCTACGCGCACAGCAAGCTGCAAGGCGTGCCAAGCACCCTCGAATTCGGCCCGCTGCTGGAAAAGATATCCGGACATATCGACCAGCGCTTCAATCTCATTTTTGGCAAAGGGGTAGGCAGCGGCCAGAGCAGCGCCTATGCCTACCGCACAGCCTACAGCCTGGGTTACAACATCAATGCAGGGCGCGCCACCTATACGCCCGGCATGGAAGTCTATTTGAGGCCTGCCGACAACGCCTACCAGATCGGGCCGGTATTTTCAGGCGAGCTGAGATCCCGCGGCGGGAAAGAGATGGAATACAGCGTGGGTGTGGTGTTCGGCGTCAATCCCGGCGCGCCTGCCAGGACGCTGCTGGCACGCCTGGAATACGAGTTCTTCTGATCTGATGCCTCAGATCTGTCCGTAGTTCAGGAAGGTGATCATGTTGCGCCCCTGATTCTTGGAAAGATAAAGCGCATTGTCCGCTGACTTGACCAGCATCTCGGGCGACAGTTCCGTCGCAGGCAGGACGCTGGAGACACCGCAGCTCACCGTCACATGCCCGCAGGGGGAATCCATGTGCGGCAGTTTCAGTTCAGTCACCTGCTGGCGGATGCGCTCGGCCACACGGTTTGCACCGCTTTCGGTCGTCTCGCTCAATATCATCACGAACTCCTCGCCGCCATAACGCGCAACCAGATCTCCCGGACGGGGCGCTGCGCGCGATACCTCCTGGGCGATCGCGACCAGGCAGTCGTCGCCCTCCTGGTGCCCATACCTGTCGTTATATTTCTTGAAGTAATCCACATCCAGCATCACGACGGACAGCGGCTTGTTGAGCCTCAAGCAGCGACGCCATTCGCGCGCCAGCGACAAGTCAAACATGCGGCGATTGGCGATGCCGGTCAGCGCATCCGTCATCGACAGCCGCTGCAATTCCTGGTTCGCGTCATTCAACTGGCCTGCCAGCTTGACCAGCGCGCGCTGCATCTGCACCAGCCGGTACATCGCACGCACCTTGGCCTGAACCACCACGCTACCTACCGGCTTCATGATGTAATCGTCCCCGCCGACCTCGATGCCGCGCGCCAGATCCTCGTCCTTGGACATCACTGAAAGGAAGATGATCGCGGTCCATTCATCCTTGCCTTGCAGCCTGCGGATTTCCTTTGCAACTTCATAGCCATCGGTATCCGGCAGTATGATGTCGAGCAGAACAATGTCGGGGCGTTCGCGGTTGTAAATGTCGATCGCATCGCGGCCGTTTTCGGCCAGCAACGGTTCAACACCCATTTTTTCGATATAACCGGAAATCGCCTTAAGCGCCACCTTGCTGTCTTCGACAACCAGCACTTTCAACTTGCTTAATCTCTTCGCCATTGCGCCTGTTTCCGTTTATTATCAACCCGTCAACCTTCCAGCGTCACAACTGTAATTTCAAACAGGGGCATTAGCATTCAACCGCGGTGCATTGAAACTGCCTGTGCGCTCGCGCTTTCTATCCATTTCTTGACCCGGTTCGCATCGCCGATGCGGCTGCTTTTGCCAACCGAATCCAGCAACACGATGATGACCGGACGCTGGCGGATCTGCGCCTGCATGACCAGACACCGCCCCGCCTCATTGATGAACCCGGTCTTGCTCAAACCGATTTCCCATGAGTTGCTCTTCACCAATGGATTGGTATTGTTAAAGCGCAGCTCGCGTCCGCGCTGCCCTTCAACCAGGCGCGATGCGGTGGTGGTAAATTGGTGTATCAGCTTGTAATTGCGCGCCGCGGCAACCATCTTGACCAGGTCGCGCGCAGTCGACACGTTCTGGCTGTTCAAGCCTGTCGGATCGCGAAATGTGGTGTTCGTCATGCCGAGCTCTCGCGCCTTCGCGTTCATCGCAGCCACGGCAGCCGCTGTTCCGCCCGGATAGTTGCGCGCCAGTGCCGATGCAGCGCGGTTTTCGGATGACATCAGCGCCAGATTGAGCATCTCTCTGCGGGTAAAAGTCGTCCCCACACCCAGGCGCGAATGGGTGCCCTTCAGCATATCCTGATCCGCATCAGACACGCTGATCTGTTCATCCAGATCGGGCTTGGAATCCAGCACCACCATCGCCGTCATGAGCTTGGTGATGGACGCGATAGGCGTGATTGCATCTGGATTTTTCGTGTACAACGGGCGCTGTGTCTGCTCGTCGTAAACCAGCGCAAAGGACGAAAGCAATTTGGGACTGGAATGTGGCTGGAACAGACTCAGGCTGGTATCGTACTTCATCGCAAGGCTGGCATCAGGGGCCGCGATCGGCTTGTCATGCCTTTCCACGACAGCCTGCTCGGTTGCAGCATTCGCCAAAACAGCCTTGGCAGACTGCTCCGTGACAGGCGTCGCATCCAGAATCGCCGCCACCTTGGCGGATTCGGCCGCAGAACCGCTCACCTGCTGCGCATGCGAGTCGTGGTGAGAAGCAACCTTGTAATGATGGACAGCCTTGTGATGGCGGGCGATCTTGTGATGATGGACCGCCTTGTGATGGGACTTGCGGTGGTGTTTGACATGATGTCTGACGGCCTGATTTTCACCGGCCGTATTACCGTCATTTTCGCCCGCTTGCGCAATCAGCGCATTGCCAGCCAGCACGCAGATCAGCAATATCTTTTTCATTTTATGCTCACTCAAAAACCCGACAGGTAAAAGAATACCCCAAAAAAAATATAAATCAATATAAATCAAAAGGCAGGCCGCTCCTGCTCCATGTGTTTCTGAAGATCTTCCGCGCCCCCATTGCACCGGCATGCCGCCAAACTTGCCGCACCCCAACAGGCTGCGATTATAGCCTCGTATCCGCCAGACGACGAGAACAATTCAGGTCAATCCGCGTTTTTTCCATAACCCAGCACGCCGATGATCATGCGCACTGCGGCATAACTCAATCTGGCGACGACATGCCTGCCACGGCCCACCCTGTTCCAGCGGGCAGGCTCGATGCGCAACGCATCATGCGAAATGGCATCAAACAGCCTGCCGCGCAGCTCGCCGGCAAACCCTGCATCGGACACCACGAGATTCGCCTCGCGCGCCAGCAGCAGACTGAACGGATCGATATTGGACGAGCCCACTGTGACCCATGAACCATCTATCACTGCAACCTTGGCATGCAAATAGCTTGGCTGATATTCGTATATCTCTATGCCTGCCGCGAGAAGCTGGCCATACAGCGCATGCGTCGCATAATGCAGCAGGCGGTATTCCACCTTGCCCTGCAACAGTAAAATTACGCGCACCCCGCGTTCGGCCGCCTGGATCAGGGTTCTGCGAAAACCCAGGCCTGGCAGAAAATATGCATTGGCAATCACCACTTCGCGCTTTGCGGAAGCTATCGCCTTCAGATAGGCGCGCTCGATATCGCGCCGATGGCGCAGATTATCGCGCAGGAAAAGGCTGATATTGGGCAACGCAGCGCCACGCCCGTTGCCACGGATGAACCTCTCGATGCGTCTTACCCTTGCATTGGCCCAGGACACAGCACTCCAGAGACGGCGCATCACGGCATGCACGTCTCCCGCAACACTGCCTTGTATGCGCACCGCAAAATCAAAGCGCGGCACGGCAGACCCCCCGTTGCGATTGACATCGTCGATGATGTTGATGCCGCCGACATAGGCCACCTCGCCGTCCAGCACAACCAGCTTGCGATGCAGGCGACGCAGGCGATGGCGGCGCATCTTGAAGCGGTACAGTTCGCGCCTGAACCACTGCACATGCACACCGGCCGCTTCCAGTTCAGAAAACCAGTTTGCAGGAAAATCCACTGATCCGAAGCCATCCATCAGCACACGCACCGAAACACCCCGCCTGGCTGCGCGCTCCAGCGCGGAACAAACGAGGCGACCTGTTTCATCGGCGGCGAAGATATAGGTTTCAAGATAAACAAAACTCCGGCACGCATCGATGTCGGCCAGAAGCTGCGGGAAATACGCGGCGCCATTTTGCAGCAGTGCAAGCTGATTCCCGTCTACCTGCTGCATGTCAACCATTCAGCATGAGGCTGGCAGACAGCGCGGCATGATCCGACAATCGCTGCCATGCGCCGCCCGAATGCGCCTCGCTCTTCTTCACTTCGAAGCCGCGCACGTATATGCGGTCCAGGCGAAACATCGGCATTCTTGCCGGAAAACTGCGGGCAAGCTTTCCGCCGTGCAGGCTGAACACATCGCGCATGTTAAGTTCTTTTTCGATGACCACGCTCATCTGGTTTCGCCAGTCATTGAAATCTCCCGCGATGATGACGGGGGAATCGGCCGGTATCTCATTCTTGACATACTCAATCAGGGCCGAAGTCTGAGTGCGCCTCCCCTTCGCAAACAGGCCGAAATGCGCGCACAGACAATGCACACGGCGAGCTTTTGGAAGCTCGATCTCGCAGTGCAAAAGACCGCGGCTCTCGAAGCGATGCGCAGAGATATCGGTATTGATCATGCGCAGAATCGGATAACTGCTGAGAATCGCATTGCCATGATGGCCTGCGGCATAGACTGCATTCATGCCATAGGCAAAATGCGGCCATCGTTTGTCCGCGATGAATTCATGCTGCGCGCCTGCCGGATAGTTTGCAAAGTTGTGGGGATGGAAGGTGTGCGCGCCCTGCACTTCCTGCAGGAACACGATGTCTGCATTAAGCTCGCGCAGCCTGTCTCTCAGCTCGTGCAAAACCACGCGCTGATTGAAATAGGAAAGTCCCTTGTGGATATTGTAGGTGGCGACGTTGAGCATGGCGCCTATTCTACAATGGCCCGCTCGACACTTCTACGCGTGTGCGTTTTGCGTCATGCGACCCTGTTGACGGGTTTGCCTGCCACGAACGCCTCGATGTTGTCGATCAGCTGATCGGCCAGGGTCTGCATCGCCGATCTGCCTGACCAGGCGATATGCGGCGTCAATATGAAATTCGGCATATCAAGATTCAGCAAAGGACAGTCTTCGGTTGGAGGCTCCTTGCCCAGCACATCGAATCCCGCACCGGCAATGCGTTCCGATACCAGCGCGTCATAAAGCGCCTTCTCGTCCACAAGCCCGCCTCTTGCGGTATTGATCAATATCGCGCCGTGCTTCATGCGCTGAAATTCTTCAGTGCTTAACAGGTGACGGGTCATTTCGTT
>JAJXWG010000042.1 GCA_021781695.1 Pseudomonadota bacterium | reverse complement strand
TGATCTTTGCGGCTGGATAAGGCAGATAGTGCGAGAGATCGGAGCTGATGACAATCAGCGTTTCCTCACCCCCCCATAGGCATTCCAGCACATCAGCAACTTCATCTGCCGTGGCCCTGCCCACCAGCAGCGGAAGCAGCGTGAAATCTGTCAATACGCTTTGCAGAAAAGGCAGCTGCACTTCCAGGCTGTGTTCTTCTGCATGCGCAGCTTTGCTGGTGCAAACGAAAGGAAATTTGGAGACGGTGCGCGCCGCATCGGCATCGATCAATACCTGCCCCAGCGGTGTGTCGAATGCGTCAGTTCCCGGCAGCGCCAAGCCGCGCACCGCGATGCGATGTGCAGGGCCCAGCAGGATCACGCGCCTGATCCTGCTGGCGATGGGGAGCAGCGTGGCATAGGCGGTTGCCGCAATTTCGCCCGAATAGACATAGCCTGCGTGGGGAACGATCAGTGCCTTGGGCGCGAGCTGGTATTGCCTGGCGTCATGCAGGAATGTCTGAACCTGATGAAGCAGTGCGTGAGGATTGCCCGGATAAAACATGCCGGCAACCGCTGCTGAACGGATATTTTGCATCATGACCTCCTGGCAGCTTAAGCTGGAGGCGGTTTAATAAAAATCAAGACTTGCGCAGGGTCCAGTCAACTGGCAAGCAGCGCAATGATGTCCGCATGTTTGTTTTTTCGTGCCAGATTCATCGGTGTCGTGCCATCCTGATATTCCGGATGCCGCAACGCGCCATGAGAGAGCAGCAGTTTGACGATGCCGGTATGGCCATTGGCTGCCGCCTTGTGCAGTGGCGTCCAGCCGTCGTGGCTGGCAAGGTTGAAATCGGCGCCCGCTTTGATGAGCTGTTCGGCGATTTTTTGGTGGCCGCGCGTGGCAGCCTGCAAAAGCGGTGACCAGCCGTGGTTGCTTGCCGCATTGACAGTGGCGCGTTTGTCGATGAGCAGCCTGACCACGCTCTCAAAACCGTTGAATGCCGCCCAGTGCATCGGGCCGTAACCCGCGCTGTCTTTTGCATCGACATTCGCGCCGTTTTCGATCAGCAAATGCGCGATCTCTTCGCGCCCGTTGAAGGTCGAGATCATCAAGGGCGTCCAGCCGCGCTCGTCTTTGGTGTCGATATCCACACCCGATATTAGGAACAGCAAGACCGCATCGCGGTCGCCCTTTTCGACAGACCTTGCAAAGCCCTTGGGGGAAAAGGCATAGCCCTGCTGCTCGATGGCGGTCCGGGTCGAAAGATTTGCGTCATCCCAGGGATTGCCTGCAGCCAAAAGTTTCTGCTCGCGCATTTTCGCATGCGCGATGCTCAACGCGAAAATTTCCGATGCGACCTCGGGCGGAAATCCCTGACGTGTGCCGCCGCGCGTGTCCATCAAAAGGTCGTTGAAATAATCATCGATTTCCTTTTTGTCCCACAGTTCGATGATGCGGTTCAGCACGCGCAGATATTTTTCTTCCAGATTTTTCGGGTAGAACTTCTCCTGGCCGCTCAGCAGTTGCATCAGCTTTTCGTTCATCGCTTATCCCAGAAGGTGGCTTACCATACCACGCTCTTCCAGCAATTCCCGGTGGCTGTCCTGCATGTGGCGCAGCCCCAGCTCGCTGATCGGCAGGTTTTGCACAATGCTGAAATGACCGTGACGGCATGTCACCGGAAAGCCGTAGATCACGCCTTCGGGTATGCCATAGCTGCCGTCGGAAGGCACGCTCATGGTGACCCAGTCGTTGTGGTGCGAGCTTAGCATCCAGTCATGGACATGCGAGACTGCTGCATTCGCTGCACTCGCCGCACTGGAAAGCCCGCGCGCCTCGATGACCGCGGCGCCGCGCCTTTGCACGGTGGGGATGAATTCGTTTTCCACCCAGTCCTGATCGGCCAGTATGTCACGCACCAGCCTGCCGCGTATCTCGGCATGATCGAGGTCGGGATATTGCGTTCCGGAATGGTTTCCCCAGATGATCATTTTTTTGATGTCTCGTATCGGCTGGAACAGTTTTTTCGCGACCTGGGCGATCGCGCGGTTGTGGTCCAGCCGCATCATTGCGCTGAAGTTTCTGGGATCGAGATCGGGCGCATTCTTCATCGCGATCAGCGCATTGGTATTGGCGGGGTTGCCCACCACCAGAACCTTGACGTGCCGGGCTGCATGCTCATTGAGCATTTTCCCCTGTGCAGAGAAAATCGCGCCGTTGGCTTCCAGAAGATCGCGGCGCTCCATGCCTTTGCCTCGCGGGCGGGCGCCGATCAAGAGCGCCACCTCGGCATCCCTGAATGCTGTTTTCGGATCGTCCGTGATGATGATCTGCTGCAAAAGCGGAAAAGCGCAGTCTTCCAGTTCCATCATCACGCCCGCCAGCATGCTTTGCGCATCATGCAGATCGAGCAGTTGCAGGATCACGGGTTGCTCGCGTCCAAGCATGTCGCCGCTTGCGATGCGGAACAGCGTGGCATAGCCTATTTGTCCGGCAGCGCCGGTCACTGTGACGCGTATGGGTGCTTTCATGAGTCGCTCCGCGTAAGATGGTATGATCATCATAATTCTTTTCGTTTTCTTGCGCCATGCAGTAACATTCGGCAGTTGCAATCGTGAAGGTCGCTCATGCAAAAAAAACGTCCAATACATCTGGCGCTTCACCAGATCAAGCTTCCGCTTCCAGGCATGGTTTCGATATTCCATCGCATCAGCGGCCTGCTGCTGTTTTTAGCACTGCCGCTCTTGCTGCTGATGCTGCAGGAAAGTCTGCACTCTATCGGAAGCTACAGCCGGCTGATGGAATGGCTGGCGACACCACTGGCAAAACTCGCGATGCTGGGATTCTTGTGGGCATTCCTGCTTCATTTCTGCGCAGGCCTGCGCTACCTCGCAATCGATATGCACCTCTTGAAAAACCTCAGACAGGCGAGGGAAAGCAGCAAAGTGGTGTTGATCGCAAGTTTTCTGCTGACCATACTGATTGGAGCCAGGCTATGGTAAGCCGCGTGGTGGTGGGCGCGCATTACGGCCTGCGCGACTGGTTGATACAGCGTGTGACAGCTGCGGTGATGGCGCTTTTTAGTGTGTCGCTGGCGGTCTATCTCTTTCTGCACCCGGGTTATGAAGCCTGGAGCGCCCTGTTTTCAAAAGGGCCGGTGCGCATCTTTGCGCTGCTTTTTCTGCTTTGCCTGTATTACCACGCCTGGATAGGTGTGCGCGACATCGCAATGGATTACATAAAGCCTGTCTGGATGCGCCTTCTGCTCCATGTGTTGGTGATACTGACCCTGATTGCCTATGCGATATGGTCTGTGCAGATACTGTGGGGAGGGTAAAAGCAGGATTCAGGATGCAGGGTTGAGGATGAGGAGAGGGGTTTGATGCATGTCAGTGGCTAAGCGGACATTCGATGTGGTGGTGGTTGGGGCAGGGGGCTCAGGGATGCGCGCGGCCTTGCAGCTGGCGCAGGAGGGGTTGAAGGTGGCCGTGCTTTCCAAGGTGTTTCCCACACGCTCGCACACGGTCGCAGCCCAGGGCGGCATTGCGGCAAGCTTGGGCAATGTCAACGAGGACAACTGGCACTGGCACATGTACGACACGGTGAAGGGCTCGGATTATCTGGGTGATCAGGATGCCATCGAATTCATGTGCCGCGCAGCGCCCGAAGTGGTGTACGAGCTTGAACACTTCGGCATGCCCTTCGACAGGCTGGAGAGCGGCAAGATTTATCAGCGTCCTTTTGGCGGACACATGCAGGAGTATGGCAAGAACCCGGTGCAGCGCGCCTGTGCGGCGGCGGACAGGACAGGGCATGCGATGTTGCACACGCTATACCAGCAGAACGTCAAGGCCAACACGAATTTTTTCATCGAGTGGATGGCGCTGGATCTGATACGCGATGAAACCGGCGATGTGCTGGGCGTGACCGCGCTGGAAATCGAGACGGGCGAGGTGATGATGTTTGCCGCGCGAGCCACGCTGTTTGCCACGGGTGGCGCAGGGCGCATCTTCCATTCGAGCACCAATGCGTTCATCAATACCGGAGATGGCCTGGGGATGGCCGCGCGAGCAGGCATACCGCTGGAAGACATGGAGTTCTTCCAGTTTCATCCGACCGGCGTGTATGGCGCGGGGGTCTTGATCACCGAAGGGGTGAGAGGCGAGGGCGGGTATCTTGTCAACAGGCATGGCGAGCGCTTCATGCCGAAATATGCTCCGAATGCGAAGGACCTGGCCAGCCGCGACGTTGTGTCGCGCGCGATGACCATAGAGATCAACGAGGGACGCGGCTGCGGGCCGCATAAAGACCATGTGATGTTGAAGCTCGACCATCTGGGCCTTGATGTGATCAAACAGCGTCTGCCCGGCATAAGGGAGATTGCGTTGAAGTTCGCCCATGTGGACCCGGCCAAAAGCCCCATACCGGTTGTGCCGACTGCGCACTACATGATGGGCGGCATCCCCACCAATTATCACGGCCAGGTGGTCGCTCCCTACAAGACGGGCCCGGACGAGGTGGTGAACGGCCTTTATGCGGCAGGCGAATGCGCCTGCGTGTCAGTGCATGGCGCAAACCGCCTGGGCTGCAATTCGCTGCTGGATCTTTTGGTGTTCGGACGGGAAGCGGCGCGCCAGATCATCGAGGATCTGAAAAGCAACCCGCATTTGAAGCCGCTGCCCCCTGATGCCGCAGAGCGTTCGTTGTCGCGCCTGTCCCGCCTTGACAGCCAGAAGAACGGCGAACGCGTGGCCGAGGTGGGGGAGGCGATGCAAAGGACGATGCAGAAGCATTGCGGCGTGTTCCGCTTTCCCGATTTGTTGAAGGAAGGCGTTGAGGAGATTGTGGCGGTCGCAGAAAGGGTTGCGTATACCGAAATCCAGGACAAGAGCCGTGTGTTCAATACGGCGCGCATAGAGGCTTTGGAGCTGGATAACCTGATCGAGGTGGCCAAGGCGACGATGATTGCGGCCGAGGCTAGAAAAGAAAGCCGGGGCGCGCATGCCAGGGAGGATTATCCGCTGCGCGACGATGAGAATTGGCTGAAGCACAGCCTGTTCTTTTCCGAGGGAAACCGCCTGGATTACAAGCCGGTGCGCCTAAAGCCCTTGAGCGTGGATTCCTTCCCGCCCAAGGCAAGGGTTTATTGAGGGAGTGACAGATGAAATTCCGTATATATCGTTACAACCCCGAAACAGATACATCGCCGCGCATGCAGGACTACGAGCTGGATATTAGCTCCGGCATGCTGCTTGACGCCCTGCTTCTGATCAAACAGCAGGACGACAGCCTGTCATTGCGCAAGTCCTGCCGCGAAGGGGTGTGCGGATCGGACGCGATGAACATCAATGGGCGAAACGGACTTGCATGCATCACGCCCTTGTCGTCCCTTAAGGAGCCGGTCGAGTTGCGTCCCTTGCCGGGACTGCCGGTGATACGCGATCTGATCGTGGACATGACGCAGTTCTTCAAGCAATACCACTCGATCAAGCCGTATCTTGTGAACAACGATCCGCCACCCGAGACCGAGCGTCTGCAGTCGCCAAAGCAGCGCGAACATCTGAACGGCCTTTACGAGTGCATCCTGTGCGGATGCTGCACCACGGCATGTCCTTCGTTCTGGTGGAATCCCGACAAGTTTGTCGGCCCCGCAGGACTTTTGCAGGCATACCGGTTCATCGCAGACACGCGCGATCAGGCAACAGTGGCGCGGCTGGATGATCTGGAAGATCCATACCGCCTTTTCCGTTGCCACACCATCATGAACTGCGTGGATGTGTGTCCCAAGGAACTCAATCCCACCGAGGCGATCGGACATATCAAGGACATGATGGTCAGGCGCCTGGTATGAAAAAACAGGATGCAGGATTCAGTATGCATGAATCAGGTGAAAGGCAGGTCGCGCATCCAGAATCCTGTATCCAGAATCCTGAACTGCTGCAGAGAATACGCTGGCGGTGCAGGCGTGGGATGCTGGAGCTCGACATCATCCTCGTGCGGTTTGTAGACAGACACTATGCTGAACTGTCGCCGCCCGAGCGCGAAACATTTGAAGAGTTTCTGGATATGGCAGACAATCCGCTCTGGGATTTGATTTCAGGCAAGGCAGAGGCAGCTTCAGACGGGATGGCTGCGTTGCTGGAAAAAATCAGATCGGTATAACTACAGGATTGGATACATGATGGATAATGAAACTGGCCGGAAGAAACGCGTCGCAACGCTGACGCTGGACGATGGGCGCAGCGTTGAACTGCCCATATTGTCAGGCACGCTGGGCGCGGATGTGATCGACATCAACGGCCTGTCCAAACTCGACATATTCACTTACGATCCGGCATTCTTTGCCACCGCGAGTTGCATTTCCAAAATCACCTATATCGACGGGGAAGCAGGCCTTCTGTATTACCGCGGTTATCCGATCGAGCAGCTGGCCGAGAAGTCGGACTTTCTCGAGGTCTGCTATCTCTTGCTGGACGGGGAACTGCCGACGCCCGAGCAGAAGGCGATATTCGTTCAGAAGGTGAAGTCGCACACCATGGTGCATGACCAGCTGGCAAGGTTTTATAACGGTTTCAGGCGCGATGCGCATCCGATGGCAGTGATGGTGGGCGTGGTTGGCGCGCTTTCGTCCTTTTACCACAATTCCCTGGATATCAACGATCCGGAAAACCGCGAACTTGCTGCGATGCGCTTGCTTGGCAAGGTGCCGACCATAGCGGCGATGGCCTACAAGTACCACAACGGCTATCCGTTCATGTATCCGAAAAACAAGTTCGGCTATGTGGAGAACTTCATGTACATGATGTTCGCCACACCGGCAGAGGAGTATGAGCCCAATCCGGTTCTGGTGCGCGCCCTTGAGCGCATCTTCATCCTGCATGCGGACCACGAGCAGAACGCGTCCACCTCGACGGTGAGGCTTGCGGGCTCGAGCGGCGCGAATCCTTTTGCGTGCATGGCCTCCGGCATCGCAGCGCTGTGGGGGCCGGCGCATGGCGGCGCCAACGAGGCGGCGCTGAAGATGCTTGAGGAAATCGGCGATGTGTCGCGTGTGGCGGAATATGTGCAGGGCGTGAAGGACAAGAAATACCGCCTGATGGGCTTCGGCCACCGCGTCTACAAGAACATGGACCCGCGCGCCTCGGTGATGCGGGATACCTGTTACGAGGTGCTGAAGGAACAGGGGCTTGAAAACGACAAGTTGTTCAAGCTGGCGATGGAGCTAGAACAGATCGCGCTGAACGATTCCTATTTCATCGAGCGCAAGCTCTATCCCAATGTGGATTTCTATTCGGGGATAGTGCTGCGCGCAATAGGCATACCGACCAACATGTTTACGGTCATCTTCGCGGTGGGCCGCACCATAGGCTGGGTGTCGCAGTGGAAGGAGATGATGTCGGCTTCCGACCGCAAGATAGGGCGCCCGCGCCAGCTCTACGTCGGTGCAACACGCCGCGACTATCCAGGATGGGTGGCAGATTGAACGGGAATTACAACAGGGCGATGCAGGACAGCTCATTGCTGTTTACGGCTCCCTTCGTTGAAGATCTGTATGAGCAGTATCTGCAAAACCCGGCGAGTGTGAGTGACGAGTGGCGCAGCTACTTCGATGCATTGCCTGCCTGGGAAAAGCCTGCTGACGAGATGCCCCATGCGCCGATCCGGCGCGCTTTTGAGACGCCGGCTTCGAGCATGGCGCCCGATGCAGACCATGAGCGCAAACAGGTCAAGGTATTGCAGCTCATCAATGCGCATCGCTTTCTGGGTTTGCGCATCGCCAATCTGGATCCGCTCAACCGCCATGAAAAACCCGGTGTTCCAGAGCTCGATCCGGCCTACTACGGTTTTTCTGATGCGGACATGGGCACCACCTTCGATACCGGTTCGCTGGTGGGTGCGCAGCGCCTGACGCTCTCCGAGATCATCAGGCTGTTGCGCGAGATCTATTGCGGCAGCATAGGCGCCGAGTACATGTATATCAGCGATGTGCCGCAGAAGCGCTGGATACAGAACCGGCTCGAAGGCGTGCGGGGTGCCGCAGGCTACAGCCCGGACCAGCGCCGCCGCATTTTGGGCAGGCTCACCGCGGCAGAAACGCTCGAGCGTTATCTGCACACCAAATATGTCGGACAAAAACGTTTCTCGCTCGAAGGCGGTGAGACCATCGTGCCTCTGCTCGATCATCTTTTGCAGCGCGCAGGCAGCCAGGGAGTTAAGGAGGCCGTGATCGGCATGGCGCATCGCGGCAGGCTTAACGTGCTGGTCAACATACTGGGCAAGCAGCCTTCCATGCTGTTCGCGGAATTTGAGGGCATACACGCAGAGCATCTGACCTCGGGCGATGTGAAATACCATCAGGGATTCTCGGCCGACATCGGAACGCCGGGCGGGCACCTGCATGTAGCGTTGGCCTTCAATCCATCGCATCTCGAGATCGTCAATCCTGTGGTGGAAGGCTCGGTCAGGGCGCGCCAGCACCGCTTAAAGGACCTCGAAGGCAGGAAGGTTGTACCTATACTGCTCCACGGCGATGCGGCTTTCGCAGGGCAGGGTGTGGTGATGGAGACACTGTCCATGTCTCAGACGCGCGGCTATCGCACGGGCGGGACCGTGCACATCATCGTCAATAACCAGATCGGTTTCACCGCCTCGGACAAGCGCGACACGCGTTCCAGCCAATATTGCAGTGACGTGGCGAAGATGATCGATGCGCCGATCTTTCATGTGAACGGGGACGATCCGGATGCGGTGATGCTGGTCGCTGAAATCGCTTTCGATTACCGCATGTCTTTCGGGCGGGATGTGGTGATCGACATGGTGTGCTTCAGAAAACTCGGGCATAACGAACAGGATGAGCCTTTGGTCACACAGCCTTTCATGTACCGCTATATCCGAAAGCATCCGGGCACGCGTGCGGTATATGCAAGGCGGTTAATCGATGAGGGCGTGATCGCGGCGGAAGAAGCGGAGGGAATGATTTCGGCTTATCGCCTGGCGATGGACGAGGGCAGGAACTCGATTGCGCCGGCGCTGCCGGTGCTGGACAAGCCCGTTTCCGACTGGGCCAGATTCAAGAGCGACATACCCTGGCATGCGCCGGTAGATACCTCGGTACCCTTGCAGCGCATCCGGCAGCTGGCTGTACCGCTGACTACGGTGCCTGAAGGTTTCGTGCTGCAGGACCGCGTGCAGAAGATCGTCAATGACCGCATCCTGATGGCGAAAGACGAATTGCCACTGGACTGGGGGATGGCGGAAAACCTGGCTTATGCCACGCTGCTCACCGAAGGTTATCCTGTCAGGCTGTCCGGGCAGGATACGCAGCGCGGCACGTTCTTTCACCGTCATGCCACCTGGCATGACCAGAACCGGGTGGTGTGGTACGAGGGGGCTTATACGCCCTTGCAGCACTTGAGCCCAGATCAGGCGGATTTCGTGGTGATCGATTCGCTGCTGTCCGAGGAAGCGGTGCTGGGATTCGAATACGGCTATGCGACGGCAGAACCGAATTCGCTGGTGTTGTGGGAGGCGCAGTTCGGCGATTTTGCCAACGGCGCCCAGGTGGTGATAGACCAGTTCATCGCATCGGGAGAAGCGAAATGGGGCAGGCTGTGCGGTCTTGTGATGCTGCTGCCTCACGGCTACGAGGGGCAAGGTGCGGAGCATTCATCGGGGCGCATAGAGCGCTATCTGCAGCTTTGCGCCGACTACAACATCCAGGTTTGCGTACCTTCCACGCCTGCACAGATGTTTCACCTGTTGCGCCGCCAGATGCTGCGGCCCATGCGCCGCCCTTTGATCGTGTTCACCCCGAAGAGCCTGTTGCGAAGCAGGGAGGCCGCATCCCCGCTTGCCGATTTCACGGACGGCGGATTCCGCGCGGTGATCCCTGAAGCTGAAGCGCTGGATGCAAGCCTTGTGCGGCGCATCATTGCGTGCAGCGGAAAAATCTATTATGAGCTTTTGGCAGCACGGCGCGCGAAGGGCATACAGGACATGGCGATCATACGCATCGAACAG
>JAJXWG010000041.1 GCA_021781695.1 Pseudomonadota bacterium | reverse complement strand
GTGTCTGCCACCGGGCTTGTTGCGCTATTGCGCCTTGCTCTGGCATGAATGACAGGTTGCTTTGGGGTGATGCGGTTCTGGTCTGCCAGCGGCGTGATGTCGCCGACAACCGCCCTGAACAGTGCCGCATCCTCGTCGCCATCACCCATGTTGTCGGAGGCTTATTGCTTTCCGAGCGAGCCCAGATACTTGTCCGCATCGAGTGCTGCCATGCAGCCGGTCGCAGCGCTGGTAACCGCCTGGCGGTAGATCTGGTCCTGCACATCGCCTGCTGCAAATACGCCTGAGATGCTGGTCGCCGTGGCATTGCCAGCTGCGCCGCCGCGCGTCTTGATATAGCCGTTATCCATTTCCAGCTGACCTTGGAAGATGTCGGTATTGGGCTTGTGACCGATTGCGATGAACACGCCGGATAGCGCGATGTCCTTCTTGTCGCTGCTTTGCACGTCTTTCACGCGCATGCCGGTCACGCCGCTGTCATCGCCCAGCACTTCGTCGAGCGTGCTGTTGAGTTGCAGGCTGATTTTGCCTTCGTGCACTCTTTCCATCAGATGGTCAACCATGATGCGTTCGGCCCGGAACGTGTCGCGCCGGTGCACAAGCGTGACGTGTTTTGCGATATTCGAAAGATACAGCGCCTCTTCCACGGCGGTATTGCCCCCGCCCACTACGGCCACATCCTGGCCGCGATAGAAAAAACCATCGCAGGTCGCACAGCCAGAAACGCCGCGCCCCATGAATTCCTGCTCGCTTGGCAAGCCCAGGTATTGGGCGGAAGCGCCGGTGCAGATGATCAGAGCATCGCAGGAATAGCTGCCCGCATCTCCGATCAGCTGGAAGGGTTTCTGTTGCAGCTTCACGGTGTGTATGTGATCGGAAACGATCTGTGTGTTGAAGCGCTCCGCATGCTGCTGGAATCGCGCCATCAATTCCGGCCCCTGTACGCCCATGGCGTCGGCAGGCCAGTTGTCCACCTCGGTGGTGGTCATCAGTTGGCCGCCCTGAGCAAGCCCCGTGATCAGCACGGGATTCAGATTGGCGCGGGCAGCATAGACCGCGGCGGTGTATCCGGCAGGCCCAGAACCCAGGATGATGAGGCGATGGTGTTGAGTGGTCATAAGATTGTTCTCGGTAGGTTGGCTGATTTGCAAAACATGAAATTTAACAGCAATGACGGCAAGTTGTCGAGCATGGGTTAGAATTCTCGCCATGAAACGATTGTGCTGCCTTTTCTTGTCCCTTGCCTTTGCGATGCCGGTTTTTGCCGCACCGGGCATACCCGAGTTCATCGACGAAATGGTGGACAAGCATCATTTCAGGCGTGACGAACTGGAGCGCTTGTTTGATCGGGCGAATTTCAAGCCGCAGATCATAGAGGCGATCTCGCGCCCTGCCACGATCAAGCCCTGGCAGGAATACCGCGCGGCCTTCGTCAATGACTATCGCATCGAACATGGATTGATGTTCTGGAAAAAAAATCGCAAGACCCTGGCGCGCGCCGAGAGGACATATGGTGTTCCGCAAGAAATCATCGTCGCGCTGATCGGCGTGGAGACGCTCTACGGCCAGCAGATGGGCAATTATCGCACGATAGATGCCTTGACTACGCTGGCCTTCTACTACCCGCGCCGCGCGGATTTCTTCCGCGACGAACTGGAGAATTATCTGTTGCTGGCCCGCGAGCAGCAGTTAGACCTGCTTGATGTGAGAGGTTCCTACGCAGGTGCGATGGGCATACCGCAATTCATGCCGAGCAGCTACAGAAAATATGCAGTTGATTTCAACGGCAACAGCAGAAAGGATTTGACAGGAGAACCGGCCGACGCGATAGGCAGCGTGGGGAATTATTTGAAGCATTACGGCTGGATCAAGGGCGGACCGATTGCGGTGCGCGCAAGCGTAGGAGAGGAAAATTGCCTGGGTGAAATCAATACACCGCGCAGTTTGGAGCAATGGAATGCAGTGGGTGTTACCCCCGCTGTCAGAATGAATGACGATGAACGGGCCCGACTGCTGGACTATACGGTAGCAAACGGCAAGGAGTTCTGGTTCGGGTTCAACAACTTCGATGTGATCACGCGCTACAACAACAGCGATTTTTATGCGATGTCGGTTTTCCAGTTGGCGCAAGCGTTAAAGGCTGCGCGTCATCGTTGATTGTTGGTGAGCCGTTCCAGATCGATGCGCCTGGCGCCCTCGTAATGCGATTGCCAGTATTTTTCATGCAGATTGCTCAGCATGATCGCCCGGCCTGCGCTTGGCGCATGCAAAAAACGGTATTCGCCGACATAGATGCCCACATGAGAGTAATGGCTGTGCTGCGTGTCGAAGAAAACCAGATCGCCCGGCTTCAGGCTGTCTGCGTTGACTGCAGAGCCAACGCGGCTCATTTCTGCACTGGTGCGCGGAAGTGCAAGTCCTGCCGAATTCCTGAATACATACTGCACGAAGCCGCTGCAATCGAAGCCGCTTGCGCGCGTAGTGCCCCCTGAGCGATAGGGCGTATCGTAGAGGCTCATCGCGTAGATTGCCAGATTGCTCATCTGTTCGTCGTTGTCTGAAGGCGTAGCGACCTGCGCGTCGTGGCGCACGCTTGAACATGCACTTAACAGCAAAAGCAGGATGACAAGATATTTTTTCATCATGGACTTCTGGATTCGCCGAATTCGAGATGCCGCATGTAATGGCAGGTATAGCCGCCTGGATGCTTCACCAGATATTTCTGATGATATTCCTCGGCGCGGTAAAAAGTCGTGAATGGGGAAAGCTCGGTCACGATGCTAGCCTGCCACTCGCCTGATGCCTCGACGGTCTGGATGACCTGTTTTGCGATGTTGCGCTGATTCTCGTCGAGATAGAAAATCGCCGAGCGGTACTGAGTGCCGATGTCGTTGCCCTGGCGATTCGGCGTGGTGGGGTTGTGCATGCGGAAGAATTCAAACAGCAGATGGCGGTAGCTCAGTTTTTCGGGATCGAAGACAATTTTCAGCGATTCGGCGTGACCCGTGCGCCCTGTCTTGACTGTTTCGTAGGTGGCGTCGAGCGTGTGGCCGCCGGTATATCCGGCTTCGGTTGCCAGTACGCCCGGGATTTGCCGCACCAGTTCTTCCATTCCCCAAAAGCATCCGCCTGCAAGGTAGGCTGTGGTCTGATTGTTCATCATGGTCCTGTCTGGCGTGTTTAGCGCCTTACTTTTTTCATGGCTTGAGCGGCTTCTCGCTTCGAGTCTTTCTCTTTTTCCGTGGCGCGCTTGTCATGGAGCTTCTTGCCCTTGGCAAGGCCTATGGTGAGTTTGACGCGGCCAGCCTTGTAGTGCATGTCCAGCGGCATCACGGTATAGCCTGCGCGCTGCACCTTCAGGATGATTTTTTCTATCTCTGCCTTGTGCAGCAGCAGTTTGCGCGTGCGCACCGGATCGGGGTGTATGTGCGTTGAAGCGGAGATCAGGGGGCTGATGTGCGCGCCAAACAGAAACAGTGCACCTTCCTTTGCGGTGACATAGGCTTCCTTGAGCTGTGCGCGGCCTGCGCGTATGGCTTTGACTTCCCAGCCTTCCAGCATCAGGCCTGCCTCATATTTGTCCTCAATGAAGTATTCGTGAAACGCCTTTTTATTCTGGATAATGCTCATGAGAGATGAATTTTGCTGTATGTTCGGCTATTCTACCAGCCTTTGGAATGACGGATGGCGAATGGCGACAGTTGAAAAAACCGTGCTGGTTGCACACAGCGCAGAACAGATGTTCGATTTGGTGGATCGCGTGGAGGATTATCCGGCTTTTTTGCCGTGGTGCGGCGGGGCAAGCGTGTCGGATTCGTTTGAAAATAACGTGAGTGCGACGGTTCATATCAATTACCATCACATCAGGCAGAGCTTCACGACCAGGAACATGCGCATGCCGCCGCATCGGATTGACATGAACCTGCAGGACGGGCCGTTTCGCCATCTGGATGGAAGCTGGCGATTCATCCCGTTGAGCGAATCAGCCTGTAAAATAGAGTTTCACCTGCACTACGAATTTTCCAGCAAGATACTTGAAAAGCTGGTGGGTCCGGTGTTCCACATGATCGCCAACAGTTTCGTGGATGCGTTCATACAACGCGCTGATAAGGTTTATTCAAACAAATGACCGACAAAATCAACATAGAAGTGGTCTATGCCTTGCCCGATGAGCAGACGCTGCTGAAAAAAACGCTGCCTGCCGGCACGACTCTGATGGAGGGGATAACAGCCAGCGGTCTGCTCGATAAGTTTCCCGACCTTGAGCTGTCTCAACACAAACTGGGGATCTTCGGAAAGCTTGCAAAGCCGGATGCCGTGCTGCGCGACAAGGATCGCATCGAGATTTATCGGCCGCTGATCGCCGACCCCAAGGAAGTGCGACGCCGTCGCGCCGAAGAGGGCAAGGTGATGAAGAAGGGTGGAGGAGACGCATGAGCTTCAGGACGGCTTTGCAGACTTGTAACAATATTGTGCGAGGCTTCTGTGCTTGATTATGATTTGCACTGTCACTCCAACATATCCGACGGCACCCTGACGCCTGCCGAAGTGGTTGATCGCGCTTTTTCGCGCGGAGTGAAGGTGCTGGCGCTGACCGATCACGACGACATGGATGGTCTTGATGAGGCGAGGAGTCGGGCGTTGCAACACGACATGAGGTTTATCAATGGGGTGGAAATTTCGGTGACCTGGCGCAAACACACGCTGCACATTGTGGGTCTCAACATCGATCCATCCTATGCTCCGCTGCAGCAAGGGCTGCTTGCCGTGCGCAGCGGGCGAACCGAGCGCGCTATGAGAATGTCCGATGACCTGGCGCGCGCAGGCATCAGCGGCGTCTATCAGGGGGCGGTCAAATATGCGCACAACCCCAACATGATAGGTCGCACGCATTTCGCGCGCTATCTCGTTGAATCCGGCCATTGCAAGGATGTGAAAAGCGTGTTCAACCGCTATCTCGTGAACGGCAAGCCGGGTTACGTGCCCCACCAGTGGGCTGCACTTTCCGACGCGATCAGCTGGATCAATGGCAGCGGCGGAATCGCGGTGCTTGCGCATCCTGGCCGGTACATGGTTGGCAAGCACAGCATGGGAAAGAAAACCATGCATGAGCTGCTTGCCGAATTTTCAGCACTCGGCGGGTGCGCGCTGGAGGTGGTGACGGGCAGCCATACCCCGGAACAGTATGCCGAATTTGCGCGCTATGCGGACGAGTTTGGCCTCTTGGCTTCCTGCGGTTCGGATTTCCACGGACCTGGCGAGAGCCATCGGGACATGGGGAGGTTGCCCGATCTGCCGTTGATCTGCCGCCCGGTCTGGGAGAGGTTGCAATAATGTCGCAGTTTTTTACCATTTATCCAAAAAACATCAACATGCGCCTGATACATCAGGCGGTGGCGATCATCAAGGACGGCGGCATCGTGGTGTATCCGACCGATTCCTGTTACGCTCTGGGTTGCCATCTGGACGACAAGGCAGCGCTGACCCGCATCCGCCAGATACGCGGGCTGGATGATCAGCATCAGATGACGCTGATGTGCCGCGATCTTTCCGAGATTGCAAGCTATGCGCGGGTGGATAACGTGCAGTTCCGTCTACTGAAGGCGAATACGCCGGGAAGTTACACCTTCATACTGGAGGCAACCAGGGAAGTGCCAAAACGTTTGCAGCACCCAAAGCGCAGCACGATAGGCATACGCGTGCCGGATCATCCGGTGGCGCTGGCATTGCTTGAGGAGCTGGGCGAACCGATGTGCAGCTCCACGCTGATCCTGCCCGACGAGCCCGGGCCTTTGAACGATGCGGAACTGATACGCGAGTTGTTGGAGAAAAAAGTCGATGCGGTGATCGATGGCGGTGGGGCGGGACAGGACTTCACCACGGTAATCGACCTGACAGGCGCAGTTCCGGTGCTGCTGAGGCAAGGCAAGGGCGATGTCGCACCCTTTGGAATCGAAGCAACTTGAGCTTCATGATTAAATTTTTGACCACATAATGCAAATAGATCAATTGATACAGACCATCAGCATCGCAGCCATCCCTATCCTGTTTGCGATCACCCTGCATGAAGCCGCGCACGGTTATGTGGCCAAGCATTTCGGCGACATGACCGCCTACCAGATGGGGCGCATCAGCTTGAATCCCATACGCCATATTGATCCCATCGGCACCGTTCTGTTGCCGCTGCTCACATTGACGCTGGGAGGTGTGCTGTTCGGCTGGGCAAAGCCAGTCCCGGTCAATTTCGGCGCGCTTAGAAATCCGAAAAAGGACATGCTGTGGGTAGCACTTGCCGGACCCGCATCGAATTTTCTGATGGCGCTGGTTTGGGCGCTGCTTTTCAAGGTGGCTTATGCCTACCCTGAAAATTATTTTGCGGTGCCGATGATGGACATGTCGAAAGTCGGGATACAGATCAATACCGTGCTGATGGCGCTGAACCTGATTCCGCTGCCGCCTCTGGATGGCGGAAGGATCGCAGTGAGCATGCTGCCCAACCGCCAGGCCTATCAGCTGAGCCGTATAGAGCCCTATGGCATGTTCATCCTGATCATAATGGCGATAACGCCGTTGCTTGGCTGGATACTCTATCCCATGGTCAAGTTGTTGCAGCAAATCCTTTTCTTGATGGTTGGACTATAAATGTTTGCAGATCGCATTTTATCGGGTATGCGCCCGACCGGAAGTTTGCACCTGGGCCATTACCACGGTGTGTTGAAAAACTGGATAACGATGCAGCACGAATACGAGTGTCTGTTCTTCGTGGCCGACTGGCATGCGCTGACCACGCATTATGATGCGCCAGAGATCATCGAACAAAGCGTCTGGGACATGGTGATAGACTGGCTGGCTTCAGGCGTTGATCCTGCCCGCGCGACGCTGTTCATTCAGTCCAAGGTGCCGGAACACGCGGAGCTGCACTTGCTGCTCTCGATGATCACTCCGCTGGGCTGGCTTGAGCGTGTGCCGACCTACAAGGATCAGCAGGAAAAGCTGACCTCCAAGGACCTCACAACCTATGGTTTCCTCGGCTATCCGCTCTTGATGAGCGCGGATATACTGGCTTACCGCTCAACTCTGGTGCCGGTCGGCGAGGATCAGATCCCGCATCTGGAATTCACTCGGGAGATTGCGCGCCGTTTCAACCACATGTACGGGCGCGAACCAGGTTTTGCAGATAAGGCCGAAGCCGCCGTGAAAAAACTGGGCAGCAAGAAGGCCAGGCTCTACAAGGAGCTGCGCAACCGCTTTCAGGAACAGGGCGACGACGAAGCGCTGGAATCAGCCAAGGCGCTGCTCGACGAGCAGCAGAGCCTGAATTTGGGTGATCGGGAGCGCTTGTTCGGCTACCTGGAAGGCGGCGGCAAGATGATCCTGTCCGAGCCGCAGGCGATGCTGACTGTCGCATCTAAGATGCCGGGCCTTGACGGGCAGAAGATGTCGAAGTCCTACAACAACACGATTGCGTTGCGCGAAGACGAGGCCAGTGTCGCCAAGAAGATCCGCACCATGCCGACCGATCCTGCGCGCATACGCCGTACCGATCCGGGCGATCCTGCAAAGTGCCCGGTGTGGGCGCTGCATCAGGTGTATTCCAGCGAACAAATTAAACAGAGCGTGGTACAGGGCTGCACTTCTGCGGGCATAGGCTGCATCGAATGCAAACAGCCGGTGATCGATGCGGTACTGTCAGAGCAACGCCCGATGCGCGAGCGCGCGCAGTTGTATCTGGATGATCCAGCTCTGGTGCGCAATATCATCGCGGATGGCAATGAAAAGGCCCGCAAGCTGGCAGGAGAAACCATGCGGGATGTGCGCGAGGCGATGGGTTTGAGTTACGCCTGATCCATGACAGAGCATCCAGTCATTGCAAGCATACACGGCGAGCCTCTGAAGAGTCTGCCGCAGGACTTGTATATCCCGCCCGATGCACTGGAGCTGGTGCTGGATACCTTCCAGGGGCCGCTGGACCTGCTGCTTTATCTGATACGCCGCCACAATCTGGAAGTGCTGGATATCCCGATGGCGGAACTGACAAGGCAATATCTCCATTATATCGAACTGTTGCAGCAGCACAGGCTGGAACTTGCGGCGGAATATTTGCTGATGGCGGCGGTGCTGATCGAAATCAAGTCGCGTCTGTTGCTGCCCAAGCCTGCCAGGGTATCTGACGAGGAAGCGGAAGATCCGCGCGCAGAACTGATGCGTCGCCTGCAGGAATACGAGCAGATGAAACTTGCAGCGCAGAAGCTCGATCAGCTGCCGCAGGCGGGGCGTGATTTCGAGTTCATCCAGGTGATGATAGAGCAAAAGGCCGCGAGGCTGCCGGAAATTACGCTGGAAGACTTGAAGCTGGCCTGGATGAATCTGCTCGAAAAGGCCAGGATACACACCCACCACACCGTGCGCCGCGAAGCGCTTTCTGTTCGCGAACAGATGTCGCATATACTGCGTTGCCTGCGCGGAGGGGAGTTTGTCGCATTCGACACGCTGTTCGATCCGGAAAGCGGCGTGCAAAGGCTCATCGTCACCTTTGTCGCGATGCTTGAACTGGCCAAGGAATACCTGCTGGAAATTCAGCAAAGCGAAACATTCGGGAGCATTTATGTCAGACTCAGCAGAACTGCCGAGTGAATTGCAGGACAGGGCCCGGCTCAAGATCATCCTTGAAACTGCGTTGCTGACAAGCGCCGAAGCGCTTCCTTTAAGCCAGATGAAGCCGCTTTGCGATGAGCCTTTGAGCAACCGCGAGCTGGAATTGTTGCTGGCGGACATACAGCGCGACTGGCTAAATCGCGGTATAGAACTCGTCGAACTGGCCAGCGGCTGGCGTTTCAGGACAAGGCCGCACATGCAGGTATATCTGGACAGGCTAAGTCCGCAAAAGCCGCCCCGCTATTCGCGCGCGGTGCTCGAGACGCTTGCGATCATCGCCTATCATCAGCCTGTGACGCGCGGCGATATCGAGGAGATACGCGGCGTGGCAGTCGCATCTCAGATACTCAAGACGCTGGAGGCGCGAGGCTGGATAGAAGTGATAGGCACGAGAGATACGCCGGGAAGGCCGGAGCTGTTTGCGACCACAAAGCAACTCCTGGACGACCTGAACCTGCGCACGTTGCAGGAGCTTCCGTCTCTAAGCCAGATGACGCTGGAAGAAAATGACAGAATTGGCAGTTAAACATTTGAAAGCGATGAAAAACAAATACCTTGCAATACTGTGTCTGGCCTGCAAGGCAGGCTATGCAGCGGACGATGTGAATGAGTCCGACTACTTTCAGGACTTCCCAGTGGTGTTGAGTGCATCTAGGCTTTCCCAGCCGTTATCGGATGCGCCGAATGCGATGACGGTGATAGACAGAAAGATGATCGTTGCTTCAGGCTTCAGGACGATTGCCGACCTGATGAAGCTTGTGCCAGGCATGTATGTGAGCTATTACAAGGGCAGCCAGCCTATCGTTGCCTATCACGGCACGACCGATGAGTTTTCAAGGCGCATGCAGGTATTGATCGATGGCCGCAGCGTGTACATGCCGCCGACGGGCTCGGTGAACTGGGCGGACCTGCCGATCACGGTCGATGACATCGAACGCATCGAAGTGATACGTGGCCCTGCCGCGGCATCGTATGGCGCGAATTCGACCCAGGGGGTGATCAGCATCATCACCCGGGATGCGGGTGCGATGGATGGGAAAAGCGTTTCATACACGCGCGGCGACAAGGGCATCAACGACACGGAGGCGCGCTTTGGCAAACGTGGCGATGCCTATGACTACCGAATGACCCTGGCCTATACTGCGGACAACGGTTATGACAATCTCACCACTCCGCCCAATGGCTATACGCTCTCAACGTTCAAGGCGCCGGGGCTCTTGAACAACAGCAATGACAGCAATCAGGCGCGCCTCTTCAATTATCGCGGGGATTATCATCCCAATGGCATCGATCGCTATGACATACAGTTCGGCTTCAATCACGATGTGCAGGGAGTCGGGTTCAGCGACAAGAATCCAGGACCTGACAATAACTACCTCGGCACGAATGGGGATCCTTTTCATAACCTGATCAGCAATTCGGATTTCGTTCAACTGGGATGGGTGCGCCAGCTGGAACAGGGTGCTGAATTGTCGCTGCGCTATT
>JAJXWG010000040.1 GCA_021781695.1 Pseudomonadota bacterium | reverse complement strand
CTTCTGCGCTCTTGCGCGTGTCTTCCGGCATGTCCTTCAACATCTTGAGATCTATCATCATCGAGATGACCCAGCGCTTCCCCTGCGCATCTTCGAGGATTGCGATGCGGCAGGGCATGAAGGCGACCATCAGCGGATCGGCATTGAGCATTTTGTTCGCCGTCAGTCCGTCGCAAAAACTATAAATCTCCGTGCGCTTGGCCGTCTTTCCGGTCAGCGCTTCTATCTCCTTGTATACTTTGCTGACCCCGGCAAACTTGAGGTTATGCTGGTTGGCTCTGAGCTTGAGCGACTCCACCGCATCGTCGAAGCTCACGCCGTCCTGCACCGGTATGCGCGCGATTTGCAGCGCCACATCGACATAACCGATACCCTGAGCGTCCGTGGCCGCCATCGCGGATGGCAGAACCAGGACCAGCAGCAATGCAAAAACAACGCGCAATTGATTCATGTTTCATCCTTTATCATCGAGTTAATTGAACTACGAGCCATGCAGGCTGACTATGTTAGCATAGTCAGCCTTGACTGCCGCTTGCCCATCCAACGGAGGTTGCATGAAAATCATCATGATCGCATTGGCACTGTTGCTCAACGCATGCAACAAGGTTCCTTCCGTGCCGCCGCCCAGGATCGCAGAACCGCAGCGTGAAGCGCTTCAAAAGGCAAAGGATGTGGAACAGACATTGCAAAAAGACAGTGAGGCAGAACGCAAAAACATGGACGAAGCAACAGGAAAATAGCCTCGCCGGACTACGCTTTGCTACCCAGGGCTTCGCTGATGATCTGCATCGCTTTGCCGGTCGCGCCCTGATGGGATGAAACAAACATCACCCCCTGTTTACCCCTCATTTCCAGCGCGTCGCCATCGTTTAAAATACGCTGGGCCTCCTGCATCAATTCCTGCGCATCGCTCACCCGCACTGCGGCACCCGCTTCAACGGCCAGCCTCGTGGCCTCCTTAAAATTGTAAGTATGCGGGCCGATCAACACGGGCTTGCCGACCGCACAGGCCTCAATCAGATTCTGCCCGCCGAAAGGTAGTAAGCTGCCGCCGATGAAGGCAATATCGCAAGCGGCATAATAGGCGAACATCTCGCCCATGGAATCGCCCAGCACCACCTGAATTTCAGCCGGCACCGCTTTATTCTCGCTCCTCTTCTGATAGTTGAAGCCGCGCTTCTTCAGCAGTTCTTCCACCTCGCCAAAGCGCTGGGGATGGCGCGGCACGATGACCAGCAATACATCCGGCGAAAATTGTTGCAATGCCCCCAGAGCCAGCGCTTCTTCGCCTTCCCTGGTGCTGGCCAGCAGAAATATTTTTCGCCTTTGCCCGAATTGTTCGCGCAGCAATGCGCCAAGCTTTAGCATCTCCAAAGGCGGGAAGATGTCGAATTTCAGATTGCCCATCACGGATACATTGCGCGCACCCAGACATGAAAGGCGCACAGCATCGTCCTGGCTCTGCGCTGCAACGGCAGACAATTTCTGCAAGGCATTTTGAGTCAGGCGTTTGACGCGCGCATAACCCTTAGCCGATTTTTCGGACATGCGCGCATTGAGCAACAGCATGGGCACGCCCGCGTCACTTCCAGCATTGATCAGATTGAACCAGATTTCGGTTTCCATCAAGATGCCAAGTTCCGGTTTGAAATGGAGAAAAAATCGCTTCACGGCGAAGGGATAATCGTAAGGCAGATATGCACGCAGCACGCTATCGCCATACAGCTGTTCGCCCGCCGCCCGCCCTGTCGGCGTGGCATGAGTCAACAGAATCTGATGACCGGGATAGGCCCTTTTCAGACCCGCAACAAGGCTGGCTGTGGCGCGCGTCTCGCCGACCGAAACCGCATGCAGCCAGATGACGGGCTTTTCGCTGTGAATGGAATAAAAGCCAAAGCGCTCCCCTACATGCTGAAGATATTCAGGCTGGCGGCGCGACTTCAACGCGAGACGGAAAAAAATCAACGGCAGAAGCAACCACAGCAGCAATATATAAAGCATGCTCACCAGTGCCTTGCCACGGAGGAGTTCACGCAGTCCACCTGGATCACCTCGCGATCCTCGAGTCGAACCGCGGTGAGCGGCCCGCCCCACAGGCAACCCGTGTCGAGCGCAATCGCATTTTTTCTCACCATCAGGCCCAGCGCAGACCAGTGGCCAAATATCACGGTAGCCTCCCGGCTTGCGCGTTCAGGAATATCGAACCATGGGCGGTAACCTTCAGGGATGTACTGCACCTCAGCCTTGAAATCGAATTCCATCTTCCCGCTCTCGGTGCAGATGCGCATCCTCGTCAGCGCATTGGTGATCACCCGCTGCCGTGGATAGCCTGTAAGCTTTTCACTCCAGGAGTCAGGCTGGTTTCCATACATGTGTGAGAGAAACTCGGCATGATGTTCCCCTCTCAGCTCTGCCTCGACCTCGCGCGCAAGGCTTGCCGCTTCCGCAACCGTCCAGCCCGGCAGCAAGCCTGCATGAACCAGCACGAAATCCCCCTCGGCATGAAGAAGACGCTGATGGCGCAACCAGGTAAGCAACTCCTCGCGATCGGGTGCAGCCAGTATCCCGCTTAACGTGTCGCCTCTGTGCAACTTTCCCGTGCCATTGGCCACCGCCAGCAGGTGAAGATCGTGGTTTCCCAGCACGGTGATCGCACTGTTCCCCATAGACTTGATCAAGCGCAAGACTTCCAGAGAACCGGGTCCGCGGTTGACCAGATCGCCCACCAGCCACAACCTGTCCGCAGCCCGATCAAAGCGTATTTTTTCCAGCAATTGCAAAAGCTCCGTGTAGCAGCCCTGTATATCGCCTACCGCATATGTCGCCATCGCCCATTCAAAGCCGAATATCCTGATAAAATAGCGTAACAGATTTTGAAGCGCCTTTGATGAAATCCATCCCGTTTTTTCATGTCAGTGTTGCCCCCCTCGTTCTGACTGCCTGATGCTGTTCAATTCATACGCATTCATCTTTTTCTATCTCCCCGTCGTGCTGATCGGTTTTTTTCATCTGGCAAGGATCAACGCTGCCTATGCTTCGGGCTGGCTGGCATTCTCCTCGCTGTTCTTCTATGCTTACTGGAATCCTGCCTATGTCGGACTTCTGTTGGGTTCCATCCTCTGCAACTACGCATTCGGGATGTGGATCGCTAAAAGGAGGACTAAAACCGCAAGGGTCTTCCCCGAACAACTAAAGGGCTCTGCCCCAAGTTGTAGCGTGAAGGATTCAGGATTCAGCAGGAAGCAGTTGCTGATTATGGCTGTCGGTGCCAATCTATTGTTGCTTGGCTATTACAAATACGCCCATTTCTTCGTCGACAATCTCAACAGTCTTGCCGGCACTCACTGGAACATGGGCAACATCATCCTGCCGCTTGGCATCTCATTCTTCACCTTCACCCAGATCGCCTTTCTGGTGGATACCTATCAGGGCAAGGTCAAGGAATACAATTTCATCCACTACGTGCTGTTCGTCACTTATTTCCCCCATCTGATTGCAGGCCCCATCCTGCATCACAAGGAGATGATGCCGCAGTTCGCACGCGCTTCCAGCTACAAAATAAACTGGGAGCATGTCGCCAACGGGTTGATGCTGTTCACGCTGGGGCTTTGCAAGAAGACACTGCTGGCAGATGCGCTTGCACCCTATGCAAACGGGGTGTTTGGCGGCGTGGAAAGCGGCATATTGCCGACAACCTATGAGGCATGGGCGGGCGCTTTGGCGTACACCCTGCAGCTCTACTTCGACTTCTCGGGCTACACCGACATGGCGCTGGGCATCGCGCTGCTCTTCAATATTAAACTGCCAATCAACTTCGATTCCCCTTACAAGGCGACCAGCATCATCGACTTCTGGCGTCGCTGGCACATGACATTATCCCGTTTCCTGCGAGACTATCTTTACATCCCGCTGGGCGGCAACCGCAAGGGCAGGATGCGCCGCTATGCAAACCTGATGATCACCATGCTCTTGGGCGGGCTGTGGCATGGTGCTGGCTGGACCTTCGTCGCGTGGGGCGCGCTGCACGGCATTTATCTGGCCATCAACAACATATGGCGGGATGCGACAGCTGGGACGCTGCCCGGCCGTATCGTAAAGCCCGCAGGTGGCGCGATCACCTTCATCGCGGTGGTTGCGGCCTGGGTGGTATTCAGGTCGACAGATATCGCACAGGCAAAGACCATGCTGGAAGCGATGTTCTGCATTAATTCCCGCCCCATTTCATTCGATGCCGTGCTGCACGGACAGCTGCTGCTGGCGACCGACCTGTCCGGCCGAGATCTGATCAAGCTGCTGGTTCTGTCGCTTGCCTGGGTCTGGTTGCTGCCCAATTCCAGCCGTTTGAAATTCGTCGCTGGCAACACCGCACTGGCACTGCTTCAGGCGGTTGTCGTGGTGTGCTTTTTGGCTCTTGCGATAGACCAGTTCGGCAGCTATAGCCCCTTTCTTTACTTCAGGTTCTGACGGATATGAAGCACGCAAAGATTTTTTCTCTTATCGTGTTTGCAGCGCTTGCGCTTTATGGCGCCATAGGATTTTATTTCCTGCCTCTGGCAAGCTTCACTGGGCCATTGACGCGCATGGGAAAAATTCCAGAGTCCCTTTTTGGCTGGAAGAAGGAGCAGCCAGCGATCGATCCCGCATATCTGGTGAATGCACCGTGGCAGGAAGCGGATGTGCTGGCGATCGGCGACAGCTTCTCCATCCCTCATATCTGGCAAAGCGTGTTGGTGAAGAATGGTCTAAAAGTTCACACCGAAACCTGGGAAGCAATGCGCAACATCTGCGAGGACTTCCCGGCATGGTTGCAAAGCAAAGGATTCAAGGGACACTACGTCGCCATCGAAGTCGTCGAGCACAATTTCAAAGACACCCTGAACAGGTCCGTGGGATGCAAACTGATGGACTATCACGCAACGGTCGAGCTCCCGGTCACACCGCCTCCGCGCCTGCTGATCCGCAATCAAGCAGACTATTCTGGAAAATTTTCGGTCGGCATCGAGACAGAACTACACGCGCTGAAATATGAAAAGCTTGCCGCCCAGCCTGATTTCAGCACATGGTATCTGGGCAACAACGTGCGCATGAACCGGATAAAGGACGGCTGCAAACTCTTCAGCCACAAAAGCTGCAACGATGCGCTTTTTCTCGCCGACGACCAAGTAGATGATTTCGGGGAAGACGTGTTGGGCAAGATGCAGGTCATCGATGACAGGCTCAAGGGCTACCAACTGACATGGGTGATCGTGCCCAACAAATCGACCACCTATCTCTATCCTGAAAAGCAGTTCTGGGACAAGACAGAAAAACGATTCCATGCGCCCAATCTTTTGAGGGTACTGCGCGGCTCAGTAGCTGGCAGGACGATAGACCTTTATCCCGCCAACGAGACGCATCTTTCAACTACCGGATACCTGATACTGGGCGATGCGATCTACCGTAGCCTGCAGGCATCACGGCTCAATTAATTCCCGCTTCGCCATTTTCCCACACCAGGCATGGCATCCCATGCCTCGATATCCTCCAGCGGATAGTTATAACGCAAGGCGTAACCCAATCGGCGCAATTTTCCCAGCGGGGATGCACGCACGCAGTTGTACGGATTGCCAGCACTCTTGCCACCCCCTGGTTTTCTGAGTGACGGCAGGTATAAACGATGAAATTCGATATGGGTAATTCCCCACTTCATTACAAATATTCGTCCGCCCTTGTTGTGTTTAATGCGCCCCGTGCTTTTGCAACCGAAATGATAAAAACGACTGGCACCAACGATGCGGAAGTTACGACAACCCGCCACACAGAATTTCATCATAAGATCATCGTCGCTACTCATGCCGGGACTAAATTCAAGGCTGTAACCGCCGACCATAGCCCACCATTTTTTGTTTACCAAGGTGGGCTGCGATGAGCATCCCTCCATGTCGCCGCGACTTTTCTCCAGATAGGTTTTCAGAAATTTCGCCTCATCGAATTCTGCGGGCGAGCGGCCAAAATCCTGCTTAATGATGACATCATTGCCGCCGTTATCCGGTTGAATCAAGGTTCCAAAGTACATCGCAAGGTCTGTATCCACCGACTCGGTCGCAGCGACAAAAGCCGTATCCCAACCTGGCGCAGCCACCATGTCGTCGTTCATATAAAGCACCCATTCATGCTTGGCCTGAGCAACCAGATGGTTCACTGACAAACAAATTCCGACATTCTTATCAGTCTGAGTATATTTTATCCCTTGAGACTGTACCCACGCCAACGAACCGTCAGAGCCATCATTCAAATGAACCAGTATTTCATGCTCAAATTTGGAATATTTTCTTATGCTCTCAACACATAGTTTCAAATAAGCGAGATTGTTCCAGCTGGGAATAACAATGCTATACATGATCTGTGTCCTTGTTCGAATTGGCTCTTGATGAGCCGATTTCGTGATGAGTGTTGTAACAAAACGCCAGCAATACTGAAACCGTAAAACTATAAAAGGCAATGGCCATTGTCAGATTTAATATTTCGACTGTTAAACCGAAGACAAAAAATCCGCTTACAAAAATAATCCCGAGAAGGCCGGCACGTTTGACTTGTGCTGAAACTGAACGGGTCGCTTTCCAAAAAAGCCAAATTGGCACAAGATAAATTGCCATGATTGCAGCCAAGCCGAAAAGGCCCATTCCAACAGATTTGTTCAAGACATCGTTATGTACTTCGCCGCGTCCCAGCTGAGCAGCCATCGGCGTGATCTTGCCCTTCTCCATCATCGGAGTCATCTCTTGCGCAAATCCATCTGGCCCCACGCCGAAAATCGGGTTAAGCGAAAATATTTCTACTGCTGCTTTATATAACTGCCAGCGTATGCCTGTAGAAGTATCCTGGTTGCCGTGATTGAGCTCTGTCACTTCCTTTGTTAATTCGTTAACGCGCTGGTGGAAGGTGGAGCTGATGGTATAGAGCAATAGCGTACTCAAAGTTCCTAAAATCACAATTGTTATTATTGATTTTAGAGATTTCACAGTAAAAAAATTTATAAAAATTGCTATAAATAGCGGTATTGCCAGCCAACCTCCCCGTGAACCCGAGAAAAATGACGCGGCAACGCCTGCGATGAAACCCGTTATTTTAATTGCTTTTAGCACAAATCCATCTCTTCCAATCCAATTAATACAAAAAATGGACAGCATCGCCAGAATTAATTCAAAATCGCCAAAGTGAATCAAATCTAACGTCTCTATTCCGGATCGATTTAATTCACCCAAATTCTTCGCCAGCAGAAATCCTGAAATCGCTGCAACAGGAAATGCGACTTGTAACATAGTAAAAACTTTCGGGTCCAAACGCCGCAACAATAGAAATACAGGGATTGCCAGCCAATAACGAGATGCGCCATCGTAAGGATGCGCTGAATAGTTGTGATGGTAACTTTGACTGATAAATATCGCAGCTGACATGGCTAGCATTGATGCGGCATAAATAGTCCATTTGTTTTCCCATACAGTTTTATCCATGCCTGCAGGACGCACTACCCACACCGCCAAAGCTAGCAGCAGCATCAACAGGAATACGCCATTCATTCCCCCTTTGACCGCAAGCATGAAGGTTGGGTATACCAACAGCAGCAAATTCGCCATTTTTTCGATAAGGAACAGATAGCGTGTCTGGCTTGCTTTCTTCATGCACCGCCCTCGTAGACCATTGTATGAATTGTCACGCACTCGTAAGAAACAGCTCGGCAATTACGCTTAATTTGCTTCAGAGATCGATATTGCCAGAGTTGCCTTTGCAAACTCGACATGCAATGCACCGATGATTCAAATAACATTTGAGTTTTAAATTGCTTATCTGATGCATTGTCCAAATCCACGTGGATCTCGTTAACTACTTTTTCAAGTGCAAGCTTAACTCGCCCAGCGCAGCAATCACCTTTGCAACTGGCAAGCCCTGCAAACATGCACTCAAGCTAGTAGTCCGGCGCTCACAGCCTTCTTCCATGCATGGCACGCAGTCACCCTCGCCTTGCAGCAGTACTACATTGCTTACGCGTTGAGTGCCGCGCATCTTGTAAGGATTTTTGTCATCGTTGTATCCCTTTGGCCATGGCCCCCATTTCACCGGATTGGATGGGCCAAACAATGCCACCGTCGCCGTACCAAGTGCAGCAGCCACATGGGTAAGTGCCGTATCCGGCCCTACATAATATTTGGCGCGACTGATAAGAAAGGCACTTTCGGTCAGACTAAGCTTCCCGGCCATATTCACCGTGTTGTCTGGCATAGAACGAAAGATATTTCCGACATACTCCATCTCATCTGAGGCACCGCTTCCAGTGAGCACGGTACGAATACCGTTTTTTTCAAGCCAATGCGCCAGTTCAACCCAGCCTTCGCTATGCCACATCTTGTAAGGAAATTTGGGTGACATGTGCAGCACTGCGAAAGATTCCAGCTCAATATCAATTGGTAGCAAACCGGTTACAGTTCTTTCGTCGTTGGCATTCCATGCAATAACTACTTCGTGGCTGCGATTAATTCCAAGCAAGTCAACCAAACCGAGATTCGTCAACACTGTATGGGTGTTTACTCGATCAAAGAATGCCCAACCTGTGAGCAGGTGTTGCTTCCACTGCTCCTTGCTACTGCCATCCTGCATTCCAATCCTGGCCCTTCCAGCGATCCACGCATAGAGAGTCGGGCGGTCGCCAAGCTGAGTTGTAAGCGCAAGATCATAGCGACGCAACAAGCTAAAAATCAGGCGTAAATGTTCCCAGAACCCAGGACGCGCCGGAATGGTAATCACATGCTGAATATCCGGATTGTGTAACAATATCCCTTCCGTGTTTTCAAATACCAGAACGTCTATTTTGGTCTCAGGCCATGCCTGTCTGATCGATCTTATGACAGGCGTAGAAAGAAGGACATCGCCAATACGCAATGGAATAACTACCAGGATTTTGTGCGGCGCCTTCATGCTTGTGTCAGATTTATTGCATTGCTCGAGAATTGTCATTTACACTGCCAAGATGTTAGCGCAACAGAAATTTTGGGCACTAACTCAATAAACGACCGGCGAGAATGTTAACATGTAACATCTCTTAAATGTGTGTTGAATCCCTTGGAATATTCCTCTGAAATACGCAGCCAGGTTGCCAGGCTTCCATGTCGTTAAGATTATTTAATCAAAAGGTTTTCAATGCATGTTCTCCATCATCATTCCAACCTGGAATAACCTCGAACTGCTCAAGCTCTGCGTACGCAGCATCCGGCAAAATTCCGCCTTTGCGCACCAGATCATCGTGCACGTCAACGACGGCAGCGACGGCACATTAGCATGGGTGCGCGAGCAGAAACTGGATTACACAAGCTCGCCTGAGAACATCGGCATCTGCCTCGCGGTGAACGAGGCAGCCATGCACGCCAACATGGATTTCATCCTTTACCTCAACGATGACATGTACTGCTGCCCCGGATGGGATACCGCGCTTGCCAACAAACTGAAGGAAATCGACACCGATCTTTTCATGCTGTCTGGCACGATGATAGAGCCGAAAAACACCAACAACCCCTGCGTGATCGTCGCAGACTACGGCAAGGAAGCAGAAAATTTCGACGAGGAAAGGCTGCTGGCCGAATTGCCCAAGTATCACAAGACCGACTGGTGGGGCGCAACCTGGCCGCCGACCCTAGTCAGCCGAAACTGGTGGTTCAGAGTGGGCGGTTACAGCAGCGAGTTCTCGCCAGGCATGAGCAGCGACAACGATTTCTCGATGAAGCTGTGGCATGCAGGCTGCCGCATCTTCTATGGCGTGGGCAATTCCCTCGTATACCACTTCCAGTGCAAGTCCACCGGCAAGGTGAAAAAGAACGACGGCGGAAAACAGTTCCTGCACAAATGGGGCATGCGCCAGTCGGTGTTCGACCGCTATTATCTGCGTCGCGGAAAGACAGCGGAACGATTGAGACTCGACGAGCCGGAAGATACGCGTGAATTACGCTGGCAACTGCTGCGCAGCAAATTGAAGCGTGCGCTAAATTGATCCTAAAAAACGCAGTTGAAGCTATAAAAAACCGTCCATGCTTCTATACATCAGCACGAACGGTTTTTGAAGCACTCACCCGGTTGGTGAATAGTCCGTTCGCCCTGATGTATAGAAGGGCGGGCGTGTCAAAGTGGAGATGATCGGCCAACTGCATTT
>JAJXWG010000039.1 GCA_021781695.1 Pseudomonadota bacterium | reverse complement strand
CTGGAAGGTGAAGGCGCGATCCTGAAGAACCGTGAGCTGATGGGTGCTACGGATCCCAAGAAAGCGGACAAGGGCACCATCCGTGCCGATTTCGCCGACAGCATCGATGCGAATGCGGTGCACGGTTCCGATGCGCCTGAGACAGCCGCCGTGGAAATCGCCTATTTCTTTCCCGCGATGAACGTCTATTCACGTTAAATTTGCAATGCAACAAAACCTACTCGATCTGGATGCCCATGCGCTGACTGCCTATCTCACGGAGATGGGCGAGAAGCCGTTTCGTGCCAAGCAGCTTTTGCGCTGGATATACCAGGCCGGGGAGTCCGATTTTTCTGCAATGACAGACATTGCAGCCGCGTTGCGGGAAAAGTTGTCGCGATGTGCAATCATCACCGTGCCGGATATATTGAAAGAAGAGCTTTCCGACGACGGCACGCGCAAATGGCTTTTGAATGTCGGCACGGGCAATGCGGTCGAGGCTGTGTATATTCCGGAGGAGAGCCGCGGCACGCTGTGTATTTCCTCGCAGGCCGGCTGTGCGCTGGATTGTTCTTTCTGTTCGACCGGCAAGCAGGGTTTCAACCGCAACCTGAGCGTTGCCGAAATCATCGGTCAGCTGTGGTGGGCGAACCATCGGCTGGGCAGGAATAACGAAGGCAACTGGGCAATCAGCAACGTGGTGATGATGGGCATGGGCGAGCCGCTTCTGAATTACAGCAATACGGTGAGCGCATTGCGCCTGATGCTGGACGACCAGTCATATGGATTGTCACGCCGCCGCGTGACGGTTTCGACTTCCGGCATCGTGCCTGCGATGGACAGATTGCGGGAGGATTGTCCGGTCGCATTGGCGGTGTCGTTGCATGCGCCCAACGACGCGCTACGCGACAGGCTGGTGCCGATCAATCAGAAGTATCCGTTAAAAGAGCTGCTGTCTGCCTGCAGGCGCTACCTTGAGCGAGCGCCGCGCGACTTCATCACTTTTGAATATGTGATGTTAGACGGCGTGAATGATTCGGTGCAGCAGGCTCATGAACTGGTGAAGCTTATGAGCGATGTGCCATGCAAGTTCAACCTGATTCCGTTCAATCCGTTTCCACAAACGCCGTACAAGCGTTCAAGGTTAGACGCCATCGCGCGCTTCAAGGATGTGCTGATGCAGGCGGACATCATTACGACCACGCGCAAAACGCGCGGGGACGATATCGCGGCCGCATGCGGACAGCTGGCAGGCCAAGTGCTGGATAAGACGCGCCGCACCAGCGCAGTATTGCAAAAAGACGAGGTGGAAAGATGAAGATCTTCATGCTGGTGTTGATGGCAATGTTGCTGGCCGGATGTTCGGGTGAAAGCATTAAGCAGACCCGTGAACGCGAAAAAAGAAGTGCGAAGCTGCACACGGAACTGGCCGGCATGTACTACCAGCGCAATCAGATGGCCATCGCGCTGTCCGAGATCGATGTGGCGTTGAAGGCGAACCCGAGCTATGCGCCGGCTTACGATGTGCGCGGTTTGATCCATATGGCGCTGCATGAGGATAAGGAGGCTGAAGAAAGCTTCATGCAAAGCCTGCGCATAGACAGTATGGATTCAGAAACGCACAACAACTACGGATGGTTTCTGTGTCAGCGTGGCCGCGAAAAGGAGTCCATGACGCAATTCATGGCAGCCGTGAAGAATCCCCTGTATGCCACGCCCGAGGTGGCCTACCTGAACGCCGGGCTGTGTTCGCAGAAGGCAGGAAAAAATCAGGAGGCTGAAGATTATATGCTGCAGGCCTTGCATGCCCGTCCCGGAATGCCGCAGGCGCTGCTGGCGATGGCTGAACTGAAATTCACGACAGGGGATTATCAGGGGGCGCAGAAGTATTTTGCGCGCTTTGCAAGCGACAGCGCGAACAGCGACAACATGACGGCAGAACAGCTGTGGCTTGGCATACGCATCGCCCGCCGCATCGGGGACAAGAATGTGGAAGGAAGTTATTCGTTGCTTTTGCGCGGACGTTACCCGGATTCGCATGAAGCCCAACTGTTGTCGCGCGGTGAATGATGGAACAGGAAAATAACCCGGAGCAGGTGGAACGGCCTTTGATCGGACACCTTTTGCGCGAGCGCCGTGTAAGCATGGGGCTTGGTATCGACGATGTGGTCGGCAAGATCAAGCTTTCGCACCGTCAGGTTGTCGCACTCGAAGAAAATGATTTCAAGGCCTTGCCCGAGATCGCTTTTCTGCGCGGTTTTGTGCGCAGTTATGCCAGGCTGTTGCAGATGGATGAGCAGGCATTGCTGGCACACCTGCCACAGGCGCAAGTCACTCAGGTAAGAACAGAGCCCAATCAGCTTGAGACCGCTTTCCCGACTGCAAAATCGGCGCGCCGCCAGAACGTCAACCTGTTGCTCGCAGCACTTCTGGTCGTGCTGTTGATTGCCGGATTTTCGTTTTGGCAGGCCAAAATGGTGCATCATGCAGTTGTAAAGTCTGACACGACGTTGACGACCACGCCGCTGCCGTTGCCCGCGATTGAGAAATCCAGCGTGCCTGAAGTATCCGTGTCGTCCGTGCCTGAAGTATCCGTGTCGTCCGTGCCGGCAGCATCTTCCGTTACCCCTGCTGTGCCGGCGGCCGCCAACCCTGTCCATGAGATGGCGACGCTGCGGCTGGTTTTTGACAGGGAATGCTGGGTGGAAATCAAGGACAAATACGGCAAGACGCTCTCAAAGCAGGTCAATTTGGCCGGCAGTGAATTGCGCCTGGATGGGGATGCGCCTTTTACGCTGGTGATAGGCCATGCCCAGGCAGTTCGTTTGTTTTACAAAGACAAACAGGTGAATCTTGATCCTTACATCAATGCTGGCAGCGATGTGGCGCGACTGACGCTGGAATGACCGGTATGGACGTCATCAAGCGCCGCCCGTCGCAACGGGTGCTGATCGGGAAGGTGATGATGGGGGCGGGTGCGCCCATCGTCGTGCAGTCGATGACCAATACCGATACGGCTGATGTGGGTGCAACCACAAAACAAGTCATGGAACTGGCACGCGCGGGTTCTGAACTGGTGCGCATCACGGTCAATACGCCGGAAGCCGCAGCACAGGTTGCGAATATCAGGAGCAGGCTCGATGCGCTGGGCTGTCATGTGCCGCTGGTGGGCGATTTTCATTACAACGGCCACCGGTTGCTGACCGAGTATCCCGACTGCGCAAAGGCGCTTGCGAAGTACCGCATCAATCCCGGCAATGTCGGGCGCAGCCGCGAGCAGGAAGATCCTTTCACGATCATGATCGAAACCGCAATACGCTATGACAAACCGGTGCGTATCGGGGTGAACTGGGGGAGCCTGGACCAGAAGCTCGTGGTGCGCATGATGGACGAGAATGCAAGGCTTGCAAAGCCAAAGGATGTCAAGGAAGTCACTCGCGCAGCATTGATTGCCTCCGCGTTGCAAAGTGCACAGCGCGCGGAAGCGCTGGGATTGGCGAAAAACCGCATCGTGCTCTCATGCAAGGTCAGCGAGGTGCAGGATCTGATTGCGGTATACAGGCAGCTATCCATGCAGTGCGATTACGCATTGCATCTGGGTTTGACAGAGGCCGGCATGGGTTCCAAGGGCATAGTCGCATCCACCGCAGCATTGTCGGTTCTGCTGCAGGAAGGCATAGGCGATACGATCAGGATTTCGTTGACGCCTGAGCCGGGTGGCGACCGGACGACTGAAGTGCTGGTAGGGCAGGAGATATTGCAGACCATGGGATTGCGCGCCTTTGCTCCCATGGTTACCGCATGTCCCGGTTGCGGCCGCACCACCAGCAGTTTTTTTCAGGAACTCGCGCAGCGCATACAAGGTCATTTGCGCATGCAGATGCCGGTCTGGCGGGAGCAGTATGAAGGTGTCGAAAACATGACGGTTGCGGTGATGGGATGCGTGGTAAACGGACCCGGAGAGAGCAAGCTCGCGAACATTGGCATCAGTCTGCCCGGCACGGGAGAGACGCCTGCTGCACCTGTTTACATAGACGGCGAAAAGGCGATGACCCTGCGCGGCGAGAATATTTCCGAGGAATTCACAGGCATCGTGGATGACTATGTGGCAAGAAAATACGTGAGGAAAGAAGCGGCTAGCCAATAGCGAATGTTCGTTACCAAGCTACCAGCTGCCCGTTGGATTTTTTATGAGCAATGAAACAGTGCAAGCCGTACGCGGCATGAATGACATTCTGCCGGAAGAGGCAAGACTCTGGTTGTGGTTCGAGGAAGTGGTGCGCGACTGGTTGGCGAGTTATGGCTATCGCAACATCCGCATGCCTCTGGTCGAGCCCACTGCGCTTTTCAAACGAGCGATCGGTGAAGTCACCGATATCGTTGAAAAGGAGATGTACAGTTTCGAGGATAGTCTGAACGGTGATCATCTGACGCTGCGCCCTGAGGGTACGGCATCCTGCGTGCGCGCTGTGCTGCAGCACAATCTGCTGTATAACGCGCCCCAACGCCTGTATTACAGCGGGCCGATGTTTCGCCACGAGCGTCCGCAAAAAGGCAGATATCGCCAGTTTCATCAGGTGGGTGTGGAGTCGTTGGGGTTTGCAGGCCCGGACATGGATGCCGAACAGATACTGATGTGCGCAAGGCTATGGAAGAAACTCGGATTAAGCGATGTGACGCTGCAATTGAACACGCTGGGAGATGCGGACGCAAGGCACAGGCATCGCGCAAAACTGATTGCGCATTTCGAACAGTATCAGGACCTGCTTGACGAGGAGGCGAAGCGCAGGCTGCACAGCAATCCATTGCGCATCCTGGACAGCAAGAATCCCGCGATGCAGGAATTGATCGAGGCAGCACCGAAGCTGATGAATGAGCTGGGCGATGATGCGCTGGCGCATTTCTCCGCATTGCAGGACATGCTGAAGAGACACGGCGTTGCCTTCGAGATCAACCCGCGCCTGGTACGAGGCCTGGATTACTACAACCGCACCGTGTTTGAATGGGTCACGACTCGCCTGGGCGCGCAAGGCACCATTTGCGCAGGCGGCCGTTATGACGGGCTGATAGAGCAGATAGGCGGGAAGCCTGCGCCCGCGATGGGTTTTGCGATGGGTGTCGAGCGTTTGCTGGTGTTGATGCATGAAGCCGGCATGAAGCCTCCGGGATATGATGTCGACGTGTATGTGGTGCATCAGGGTGAACTGGCTAGCACGCTGGCAAGTCAGGTTGCAGAGCGGTTGCGTGATGGAAATCTTCGCGCGATATTGCATTGCGGGGGAGGCAGTTTCAAGTCGCAGATGAAAAGGGCCGATTCCAGCGGAGCGCTGGTGTCGGTGGTGATAGGGGACGACGAGGCGCAGGCAAATGAGGTCAGCGTCAAGCCCATGCGGGGCGGAAACCAGATGCGGGTGAGCGTTCAGGACATGCTTGCCACAATCAATACATTTATCAAGCAGGAGTAGAAATCATGGCAGCTTTGGATTTGCAGGAACAGGAACAGATCGACATGCTCAAGGCATGGTGGAAGGACAACAGCAACTGGGTGCTGGGCATTGCGATTGCTGTGCTGGTTGGCGTAATTGGCTGGCGCGGCTGGCAGTCTTATCAAAACAACCAGGCTAGTCAGGCGGCCACACTCTACCAGCAGTTTGTCGATCAACTTTCGAGCAACGATGCCAAAAGGGTCAACGATGCTGCCGCGGCGGTGATGGATAAATATGCGGGCACGGCTTATGCGCCGCGTGCTGCGCTGATAGCAGCCCAGGTGAACGAGGCGGACAAGGATGCGGCCAAAGCCAAGACCCAGTTGCAATGGGTGATCGATCACGCGAAGGAGGATGGTTTGAAAAGCGTCGCTGCGCTGCGCATGGCCTCTCTTCTGCTGGATGCGAAAGACGATAAAGGAGCGCTGAAATCGCTTGATGAAAAGCATCCGGCTTCATTCGATGCGCTGTATCTGGACATGAAGGGTGATGTGCTGGTGGCTGAAGGAAAGCCTGCAGAAGCGCGTACTGCATACCAGCAGGCTTACGACAAGCTGGACAGCAAAAACAATTATCGAAATCTTGTGCAGATGAAGATGGACGCACTCGGGGCAACAAAATGAAAGTGATCAGCCTGCTGCTCGTGTTGTTGTCCATCAGTGGCTGTTCAACGATCAAGGGTTGGTTTGGCAAGGACAAGACCGGCCCCCAGCCTACACCGTTGGTCGAATTTCATGCCACAAAAAAGTTTGTTGAACGCTGGCACAGCAAGGTCGGAGATTCGGGAGGGCATGCGCTGCAACCTGCGCTGACCGCTGATGCGGTTTATGGCGTGTCGGCCAAGGGTGAGATCACACGTTTGGACCGGAAGACTGGCAGGGAAGTCTGGCATGTGAACAGCAAAATGCCGGTGTCAGCCGGAGTGGGGGTTGGGGATGGATTGGTGCTGGTAGGCAGCGACAAGGGGGAGGTCGAGGCCTTTGGTGAGGATGGCAAATTGCGCTGGAAACAGTTTGTATCCAGTGAAGTGTTGAGCATTCCGCAAGTCGCCGACGGACTGGTTGTCGTGCGCACCGGAGACGGCCGCATTACCGCGCTTAACGAGACCGATGGCAAGCAGCGCTGGTCATATGACCACACTTTGCCTTCGCTGATTGTGCGCAGCCATGCGGGTGTCACGGTGCACCGCGGAGTGGCCTATGTGGGTTTTGCAGGAGGGAAGCTGGTTGCCATCAGGCTTGCTGACGGGTCCGAAGTATGGGAGAACACGGTGTCCCAGCCGCGAGGCAATACGGAACTGGAGCGCATCAGCGACATCACCAGCAATCCGATGGTCAGCGATAACCAAGTATGTGCGATCGCTTTTCAGGGACGCATGGCCTGTTATGATGCGGATCAGGGCAGCCCGCTCTGGACTCGCGAGATTGCAAGCAACAAGGGGTTGTTTGTGCTGCGCAAGAATATTTATCTCACAGACTCACAAGGGATGGTGATGGCACTCGACAAAGACAGCGGCAGCACGGTATGGAAAAATGTAGATCTGTTGCTGCGCGACGTATCCATGCCGTTTGCACAGAATGATGTCGTGGTGGTGGGAGACTATGAAGGTTATTTGCACGGCTTAAGCCGCGCCGACGGGCATCTTGTCGCGCGCATCAGGCTCGATGGCAACACTTCAGACGTGATGCCTGTCGAAATGGATAACGGCATGCTGCTGCAAACTCAAAGCGGCATTATCTACTCACTGTCTGTTCAATAGCGCGACGGACCATTGGAACTTCAAAGTTAAAAAATGTTACCCACACTTGTATTGGTTGGCCGTCCTAATGTGGGTAAATCCACGCTGTTCAACCGCCTGACGCGCAGTCGCGATGCGCTGGTCGCCGATTTGCCCGGACTCACGCGCGATCGTCATTACGGGAGAGGGCGGATGGGCGAGCGTCCGTATCTGGTTGTCGATACCGGCGGGCTCGAGCCTGTTGCAAAAGATGGCATCATGTTCGAGATGGCAAGGCAAAGCCGCCAGGCTGTCGATGAGGCGGACGCAGTGCTGTTCCTGGTGGACGGCAGAGCCGGCTGTATGCCTCAGGACCTGATCATTGCTGCCGAGTTGCGCAAGACCGGAAAGCCGATACTGTTGCTGGTGAACAAGACAGAGGGCATGGCGCGCGCGCGCGTTACCGCCGAATTTTTCGAGTTGGGACTGGGAGAGCCCTATCCGATTTCGTCAGCACATGGCGATCATGTCGAAGAAATCATCGAAATTGCGCTGGAAAAATTCCCAGACGAAGTTGAAGAGGAAGCGGCTCCGGAGGACAAACCCCCGAAACTTGCGATCGTGGGGCGTCCCAATGTCGGGAAATCTACGCTGGTCAATGCGATCCTGGGAGAGCAGCGCGTGATCGCTTTCGATCAGCCGGGCACCACGCGTGACAGCATCTATATTGACTTCGAGCGCGATGGCAAGCAGTACACCATTATAGACACGGCAGGGGTGCGCCGCCGCGGCAAAGTCGATGAGGCAATCGAGAAGTTCTCTGTCATCAAAACCATGCAGGCGATTGAGGATGCCAATGTGGTTGTGCTGGTGGTGGACGCAAAGGATCAGATCACCGAACAGGATGCGCATGTCGCGGACTTCGTGCTGCAGGCCGGCCGTGCGCTTGTGCTGGCCGTCAACAAGTGGGATGGGCTGGACAATCACCAGCGCGAGATGGTCAAGAACGACATCGAACGCAAGCTGCATTTCTTGGGTTTTGCCAAACGCCATTATATTTCGGCGCTGAACGGCAACGGTATTGCCAATGTCTTAAAATCGGTGGACGAGGCGTATGAAGCCGCGATGGCAAAGCTTTCCACGCCCAAGCTCACCCGCGCGCTGATCGGCGCGATAGAGAAGCAGGCGCCGCCCAAGGTCGGACGCTTCCTGCCAAAGATGCGCTATGCACACCAGGGAGGCAGCAATCCTCCGCTGATCGTGATACACGGCAGCGGCCTTGACAATGTGCCGGCGAGTTATACGCGTTATCTTGAGCACAGCTTTGCCGAAATCTTCAGGCTGCAGGGCACACCGCTCAAGATTCAGTATAACTCGAGCAAGAATCCTTTCGAGGGCAAAAAGCCCAGAGCGCTTACCGAGGCCGAGCAACGCGCTGCACACAGGGCGCGCATACGCGGACGCAAGCTGTATGGGAAACAGTGAACCGTGCGTATGACGTGGCGCAGGAGTGAACGTGTCAAACGAAGAAATCATTACGATCGATTGCAGACAGCTTCAACCCGGCATGTATGTCTATATCGATCTGGGTTGGATGGATCACCCGTTTCCTTTGAACCGTTTCAAGATCAAGTCTGAAGAGCAGATACGCACCATGCGCGGGCTGGGCATACAGCGCATCCGCTATAATCCCGAACTAAGCGATACGCTGCCCTTGCCGCTGGAAGAAGAAAAGGATGCGCAGCCTTCACCTGCCGAGCCTGTGACATCGCCCGAGGTCGATGCCATGATGGCCGAGAAGAAGGCCCGCAAGGAACGCCTGATATCGCATAGGATTAAAGTTGCCGAATGCGAAAGAAAGGTGGCCAATGCAGCCCGTTTAATGCGCGGCATCAACAACGATATTTTTGCCAAACCCCAGGCGTGCATGGAGTCTGCAAGCCAGTTGATGGATGACTTTGTCGAAACATTGATGGGCGACAAAGGCACCATCCTGTTCGCGCTGAACGACAAGGCGGCCGGCGAAGATATCTACGTCCATTCGGTCAATGTATCGGTTCTGGCAATTCTGCTTGCCAAGGAGCTGAAACTAAGTCCGGTCGATATCAAGCTGGTCGGCATGGGCAGTCTGTTTCACGATATAGGGAAACTGGATATCCCGGGCAAGGTGACCATGAAGACCGATCTGCTCACGGCCGCAGAGAAATCGCTGTTGCAGGAGCATACCAACTATGGCGTGAAAATCGCCCGCAATGCGAAGCTTGATGCCGGCACATTGGCCATTGTGAATCAACATCATGAGTTTGTCGACGGCTCTGGTTATCCGAATAAACTGACCCAGGACAAAATTTCTCCTTTTGCGCAACTGGTTGCGATCATCAATCTGTACGACAACCTGTGCAACCCGCTCAATCCGGCATTAGCGCTCACGCCCCATGAAGCGCTTTCAACCTTGTTTACTCAGTACAAAGGCAAGTTGAATCCGAAGATGCTGCAGGTCTTTATCCGGTTCATGGGAGTTTATCCACCCGGCAGTATCGTCAGTCTGTCCAACGGAATAATAGGCATGGTGATATCGGTCTCGTCGCAAAAACCGCTCAAGCCGACATTGTTGATCTACGATCCTGGCGTGCCCAAGGAAGAGGCGATGATACTCGACCTAGAAATGCAGCCCGATATCTCGATCGACAGGAGCATACGGCCCAACCTGCTGTCACCGGATATTTTCGCCTATTTGAATCCAAGGCAGCGCGCTACCTATTTTTTTGATTCCAGCAAGAAATAACCGCTTAAAACTTCGCGCGGATCATGCTGTATGGCTCAAACATTGCCGATCCCAGTGTCCTGCATCGGGCTTGACCATGAGTTTTTTTACCAGTCCCAGCGCAGCTGACAGATTTTCCAAAGCCATTGCCGTTGGTGCATCTCCCAGTTCGAAAGAATCGCCTTGGATGCATAAAACGAAGGCATCGGGAGCAGTCTTGAAGGAGCCCTGTGCGATTTTCAGCAGTGCTTCCGGCGTGAGCGCATGGCTGTACAGCAAAACCCCGCTGC
>JAJXWG010000038.1 GCA_021781695.1 Pseudomonadota bacterium | reverse complement strand
CCTGACCGGAATGAAGCGCAAAGCTTAATCCTGCAAACAGCCGATGGTCACCGCGACTACAAGCTAAGTTGCTGACTTCCAGCATGAAGACAAACCTGAAATTGACAAGCTTGGGATTATATACGATAGACTCCACGCTTTGCGCAGCTTTATAATCGGCGTCAACAATTTCAAAGGATCGCATATGGGATTTCTAGCCGACAAACGCATATTGATCACCGGCATGATCAGCAACCGCTCAATCGCCTACGGCGTCGCACAGGCCATGCGCCGCGAAGGCGCAGAACTCGCGTTCACTTACCAGGGCGAACGCGTTCGAGGCCGCGTCATAGAACTTGCACGCCACTTTGACAGCGAGCTGGTTTTTCCATGCGATGTCGCTTCTGACGACGAAATCAATCAACTGTTTGCCGACTTGAAATCGCACTGGAATAACTTTGACGGCTTTGTGCATTCCATCGCTTATGCGCCGCACGAAGCCCTTGACGGCGAATTTCTGGACGGTTTCAGCCGCGAGGCATTCCGCATCGCCCACGACATCAGCGCATACAGTTTTCCGGCCATGGCCAAAGCCGCCTTGCCGATGATGGAAGGACGCCGCGCAGCCCTGCTGACCATGAGCTATCTGGGTGCCGTGCGCACCATGCCCCACTACAATGTGATGGGGCTTGCCAAAGCCAGCCTGGAAGCTTCGGTGCGATATCTTGCGATGCAGCTGGGCGCGAAAGGCATCCGCGTGAATGCCATATCAGCCGGACCCATCCGCACGCTGGCGGCAGCCGGCATTGCTGATTTCAACAAACTCTTGGGGTTCAACGAGCAGCATTCCCCGTTGAAGCGCAACGTCACCGCTGAAGAAGTCGGCAACGCGGCAGCCTTCCTGTGCAGCGATTTGGCCAGCGGCATCACCGGCGAAATCACCTATGTGGATGGCGGATTCAACACCACCTCGCTAGGTGCAACCGAAGCCTAGCGGGATCAATGGCATTTCTTCAGACACAGTTTTGTGAAGGTTCGATTTTGAAATCCTCGGGGCTGATTCATAAATCTGAAACAAACTTGCAGCATAATCGTTTGCTGATGAAGTCAAAACGGAAAGTGATTCAAGACGCCCTCCCCCGTCACATCTTTCCCGTTTTCATCTTTAATGGGCATCCCTTTGTGGATGCCCTTTTTTTGTCATGCCGAAGCTTGAACTGCCATGATCAGACGCCTCTTCCTTAGCATATGGATGCTCGCTGTCCTGAGCGGATGCGCATCGCTTCCACCGGGTGCCAACTATCCCAAGGCAATATCCGCAGCTCTCCCCGATCCAGACGCGACCCGTCTCGGCAGCCAGTTCGATGCAGCCGCGCGGGCGCATGCGAACAATTCCGGGTTTCGCATCATTCCGGCCGGCGTTGACGGATTCCTGATTCGCATGCAGATGATCAATGCAGCACAAAAGACACTGGATCTGCAATATTTCATTTTTCGCGGAGATCATACAGGCCAGTTGCTGACCGATGCCGTACTGCGCGCAGCCGACCGCGGAGTACGAGTCCGCATTCTGCTCGATGACGGCGAAACCCAGCCGGGCGATGAGCAGATCACAAGGCTCATGGCATATCCTTCCGTAGAGATTCGGATATTCAACCCCTTTGCATACCGCGGCCACAACACCTTGCTCAGGGCTGCCGAATTCACGCTCAATGAATCCCGGCTCGACTACAGGATGCACAACAAATTGCTCGTCGTGGACAATGCCATCGCGCTGATAGGCGGGCGCAATATCGGCGACCAATACTTTCAGGTCGACCCGGCTTCCCAGTTTGCCGATGACGATGTGTTTGCGGCAGGACCCATCGTACCGAAACTCTCTGCAAGCTTTGATGAGTTCTGGAATGCCGACCTGTCGGTTCCAATAGCAGCACTGGCAGTATCACCCGGAACTCCTGAGCAGGAAAAACACACAACACCGGAAAAAGAAACTGATTACATGAAGCGCGCTGCAAGCGGCGAGCCCTTTGACGGCATACTTTCTGGCCGACTGCCGCTGATATGGGCGCACGCCCAGTTAGCATACGACAGCCCAAACAAGAAAGAAGTAGAAAGCGGCAAGCTGACAGGCAGACTGATGAATCGCACTGTTGCCAATGCCGCCCTCGAGGTGAAGCATGAATTGCTGATGATCACGCCCTTTCTGATACCTGGCAAGGAAGGCATGCAGTTGCTCGAAAAGTTGCGCGAACGAAACGCTCGGGTTCGCATCCTGACAAGCTCGCTCGATTCATCCACGGTGCTGCTGGCACAGGCAGGTTACATGCATTACCGGATACCCCTGCTCGAGGCCGGCGTGGAACTCTATGAAATCCGCTCTCTGCTGGGTGACAACCGGGGCAGCGGCGAGACGAAGGCCATATCGCGCTATGGCAACTATTCCCTGCATGCAAAAATGTTTGTGTTTGACCGCAAGCAGGTATTCATCGGCTCGATGAATTTTGACCAGCGTTCCATGCATCTCAATACCGAGATCGGCCTGATCATAGATTCTCCAGTGCTTGCCAGACAGATTGCCGCTCGATTCGATGCGATGACACAGCCTGAAAATGCTTACCGGTTAGTGCTGGACGAACACAAAAACCTGCTGTGGCGCACACGGGAAAACGGGAAAGACGTCGAATATTTCACGGAACCTGCAAGGAGCGACTGGCAGAGAATCGAGGCCAATGCCTTGTCGCTGCTGCCCGTGGACGATGAACTGTAGCAAGCACCATTAGGTCTACGTCCCCTCAGCTGACGCGATGCAAGGTCATGGTGAACAGCGTTCCGCCGCCAGCCACGCTTTCAAGTGTGACCGAGCCTGTTCCATGCGCCCCAGCAACCGCCTTGCAGAGCGCCAGCCCCAGGCCGGTAGACGATGACTTTGCAGCCACCTTGCGCTGCATCATTTCGTCCACAACGCCAACGCCCACGCCGTCATCGAGCACCATGAACGCCTGCGCATCGACACCTTGTTCAAACCAGACGCTGACCTGGTGATGCGCATAGCGAAGCGCATTGTTGAGCGCGGATTCCAGCGCCAGTTCGACCAGGTTCTCGTCAAAAAAACCAATTCCTCTGTCAGCGATGGCTTCTTTGATCCTGTCGTAATCCACGCGCACGGCAATCGGATGTCCCTGATGGTTCACTCCCATCATCACCGATTGGCTGTCACTCACCAGATCTTCGAGAAACTCGGTCAAATCAACTTCGGATACCATCGGCTTCAGTCCTGACTGATCATGCTTGTAGAGCGTCAGAAAACTCATCAGCCGGTTTTTCAATTCAATGCAGCGACGGTAGGCGCGTTGCCCCTCGATCGGCACGCCTTCTTGATGATTCAGCTGTTCAAGATCGATCTCAAGCAATGCGAGTGAATTTTTTATATCGTGAACAACCAGCGCCGACAGGATTTCTTGCATTATTGACTCACGATTTCGTTATAGAACCGGTAAAAATTCATCACCTTCTGGTTATTGGGAACCAGTTTGTCCAGGGTACTAAGGTAAAACTTTGCCTGTTCAACTATCGCCTCGTCAAGACCTCCGTGTTTAAGCCATAGCAGATGCAGCTGAGCAGCTGTCAGCAGCGCTTCCAGGTTCTCGTCATGTATGGAAAGCGCCTCCATCACTTTCTGATTCGCCTCATCGAAATGCGCCGAGCGCATCAGTCTCGTCGCCTCATCAACCAGACTCAGAATACGCTTGCGCCCGCCGTCGATCACATCCTCGACCTTGTCGACGTGGCCCGTATCCACCATGGATTTCTTGACATGGCGCGCGATACGCTTCTCGTCTTTTCCACTGACTTGGACCGCCTGCGTCATCAACTTCAGGCCAAACACCACATCTCCGACTTTAAGTGCGGATTTGCCCAATGCCGTCATCACAAAACTGTTTTTTCGATTACCCAGAAGTGATGCAGACCGCTCCAACAGCTTCCTTGATTTTTCCTTGTCCCCCAGATCGAAATAAGCCTGGGCCAGTATTGCATTTTTCGCCACGCCAAAAAGCCCAACTTCACCGTGTTTACGGGCGGTCTTCTCGAGCGTATCGACCGCTCCCTTCTGGTCGCCCATATCGACCTGCGCCTGTGCAAGCGACAGGTAATCCCCTGTTCTTTCCACCATGGAGCCTGTCGATAAACGAATGGCTTCCAGAGAGTTCGACTTTGCCTCCTCAAGCCTGCCCAACAGAAATGCCGCCTGAGATACCGCTCTGAAGCGCTTCGCGCTAGGCAGTATTGCTGATGAGCGGTTGAGATATTCATAAGCGCCTTCCTCGTCATCCGAATCCAGAGATATCTTTGAGAGCAATTCGTAGGCGGAGACATAGTTCCTGTTTTTTTCGACGAGCGCTTTGGCGATTGTCGCTGCCGTTTCCAGCTCACCCAATGCATAGTGCGCCCGCGCTTGTCCCATCATGATCCATGGAACATCGCAGCGTATGGCTGCCGCCCTGTCAAAGGTTTCAAGCACAGAGGCGTAATCCTGCATAGCCAGCTGCGCATCCGCCTTGCGCCGCAACACATCAAGCACGCGGCGGTCATCTGGTGCCATGCTCAGCAACCTGTTGCATTCCTTGACAGCCACGTCGTATTGCCTGACATTGATCGCCTTCAACACCGGCATCAGGAATGCGCGTCTGTCCAGCAACCGCATCAGACGCGAGCGCAGCTTCTTTTCTGAACATGGCTTCAGGAGATAATCGTCAGGGATGAACTCCACCGCATTCGCAACAAAGTCGTATTCGGTTTCTGCGGTGAGCATCACGAAAATTGAGGTCGCGCTCAGCAGGTTCTCGCTGCGCAGATGCTCGAGAAAGTGCTGGCCGGAGCTGGCACTGTTCAGGTTGTAGTCACACACGATGAGGTCGAAAGAGTTCGCCTCCACCTGAACCAGCCCTTCCGTTGCGGTGCTTGCGAGTTTGATTGAATTGATCCCCAAAGACTGCAGCTGGGAACGGACTGCGTGCCGCATCGCGCTGATATCGTCGATGACCAGCACCGATAGCTTGCTGAAATCAACGTATTCATTTTCAATGGGCTTGCGCCCTCCCACCAGTGCTTCCATGCCACTTGTTTCGTTCAAAGCAACAGACCTCCGACTATTCAGCCCAGAGCAATTTCTCGTGCAAGGTTATCACAGCCTGCCTCAAAACCACAATCACAGCGAGTTCAGTCGGACAGGCTTGAAGCTTCTGCGATGCACGGCGCTTGCGCCGTGCTCGCGCAATGCAGCGATGTGCGACGCGGTAGGATAGCCTTTGTGAATCGCGAATCCGTATTGCGGATATTGCCCGTGCAACTCCTGCATCAGCGCATCCCGGGAAGTCTTCGCCAGGATAGAGGCGGCAGAGATGGCGGCAATCTTGCTGTCCCCCTTCACGACAGCCTCGCTTGGGATGCCGGTTTCAGGACAGTACAGGCCATCCACCAGCACAAACGCCGGTGCCGGATGCAAAGCAAGCACAGCGCGTTTCATCGCAAGCAATGTAGCTTGCAGGATATTCAGGCGATCTATCTCCTCAACCGAGGCATAAGCCACGGCCCACGCCAGCGCACACTCCTTGATCATGGGGGCCAGTTTTTCGCGTTGCCGTTCAGCAAGTTTCTTGGAGTCATTCAAACCCGGGATGTTACGGGTCTCATCAAGGATCACTGCCGCAGCGCACACGGGTCCTGCCAATGGTCCGCGCCCCGCTTCATCCACGCCGCAGATCAGAGGATTGATCACGGCTTCAAGAAGAGGGCAAATAGGATAGAACGGCATCCGCAGCCTTTTGGGCGGTGTTCTGCCGCAAGTTTTTGTGCAATTCGCCGAAGATCACCTCGAGTTCGGCCACCGCATTCTGGTCATTCAGCAGGTTGAGCAACGCCTGCGCCAGATTCCTTGGCGTCGCATCCTCCTGCATCAGCTCTGGCACGACAAAGCGGCCAAGCAATATGTTGGGGAGCCCGAAATAAGGCAGATAGCTTTTTCGCCTCATGATCCGCCAGGTCAGCGCATTCAGGCGATAAGTGATGACCATGGGGCGTTTTAGCAACGCACATTCGAGTGTCGCAGTGCCCGATGCGACCAGAACGATGTCAGCCGCCGTCATCGCATCCTGTGCATGTCCGAACAACAGCGAGAATGGCATTTCTTCCGCCTTGCAGTCGTATATCGCCTGCTCGAAGATCGTTCGCGTCTCACGGCTGGCCAGCGGCACCAGAAACCGCGCATCGGGCATGCCTTGCAAGATAATCCTGGCCGTTTCAATATACAATGGGGCAAGCTGCCTGACTTCGGACTGCCGGCTTCCGGGCAGGAATGCAAACACCTTTGCCTGCAGCGGGATGCGCATCATCTCGCGCATTGCGGCACGATCAGGATTTTCAGGCAACATGTCGGCAAGCGGATGCCCGACATAGCTCACAGGCACCCCCGCATCCTGGTATATTTTTGATTCATGCGGAAACAGCGCCAGCATGTGCGTCACGGCTTTCCTGATCATTTTGATGCGTTCGCCGCGCCATGCCCATATCGACGGACTAACGTAGTGCATGGTAGGAATGCCGCTTCGTTTGAGTGCATACTCCAGACCAAAATTGAAATCCGGCGCATCCACCCCGATGAAAAGCAAAGGCGGGTTGGCCAGAAAATGCTTTTTCAGTTTGCGGCGTATGCCCGATATCTCCCGATAATGGCGCAGCACTTCGACATAGCCGAACACGGCAAGTTTTTCCATCGGGAATAACACCCTCATGCCGGCCGATTGCATCTTGGGCCCGCCGATCCCGACAAATTCCACATCCGGGCGCACTTGCCTGATCGCCGCCATCAAGTGACTGGCAAGCAAATCGCCCGATGCCTCGCCCGCAACGATACCGATTACCTGTGCCATAGACGCTTAACGGATGATGCCGCGAGTCGCTGCGGCCAGGAAATCCACCAGCAATTGCAACTCAGGACACTCTGCCAGCTGGCCCTGAATTGCTTCTTTGGCATCTTCCAGTGCGAGACCGGATTTATACAGCGTCTTGTATGCCCGCTTGATCGCCATGATGGAAGCGCTGGAAAAACCGCGCCGCTTGAGACCTTCGGAGTTGATGCCATGAGCAGCAGCCGGATTGCCCGCAGATGTCACGAAAGGCGGCAAATCCTGGGCCAGACGCGTCTGAAATCCGGTCATCGCATGGGCCCCGATGCGCACGAACTGGTGTATGCCGGACAGCCCGCCCAGAAACGCCCAATCTCCGACATGCACATGACCGCCCAGGGTTGCCCCGTTTGCCATGATGGTGTGGTTGCCGACCTGGCAGTCATGGGCCAGATGCACATAGGCCATGATCCAGTTGTGATTGCCAAGACGCGTCACGCCGGCATCCTGTATGGTGCCTATATTGAAGGTGCAGAATTCGCGTATGGTATTGTGGTCGCCGATTTCAAGGCGGGTCGGCTCATTTGCATATTTCTTGTCCTGCGGTATCTCCCCCAGCGAGCAGAACTGAAAGATGCGGTTGTGCGAACCGATGCAGGTATGTCCGTCAATCACCACATGCGGGCCTATCACAGTGCCTGCACCTATCTCGACATGTTCGCCGATGATGGAATACGCCCCCACCGAGACATGCTCAGCAAGTCTGGCATTGGAATGAACGATGGCAGTCGGGTGTATCATCAGCCCACCGTCTTGACCGTGCACATCAATTCGGCTTCAGCCGCCAACTGCCCGTCAACTTCTGCCTTTGCCTTGAACTTGTACACGCCGCGCATGCTTCGTATCAGCTCCGCCCTGATGATCAACTGATCGCCCGGCGAAACAGGTCTTTTGAAGCGCGCGCCATCGATACCCGCAAAGTAATACACGGATTTCTCATCCAGCTTGTTTTCCATGCTCTGGAATGACAGCAATGCTGCCGTTTGCGCCATGGCTTCTATGATCAGCACACCCGGCATCACCGGATGATGCGGATAGTGCCCGGGGAAAAAAGGTTCGTTGATGGTGACATTTTTAAGCGCAACGATCTGCTTGCCAGGTTCAAGCGACAGCACCCTGTCCACCAACAGAAATGGGTAGCGGTGCGGCAGGTTTTCGAGGATGGCATGGATGTCCATCAGTGGCCCGGACGATGGTATTTGCGTATTCATCAGTTGTTATCCTTTAACGATTCCTGTTTTGACTGTTCCAGTCTTTTGATGCGCCGGTTCATCTCGTCAAGATGCCGCAGATGCACCGCATTCTTGCGCCAGTCTTCCGTCTTTCCAAACGGAAAGATCGCGGCATAGGAACCGGATTCATGTATGGATTTTCCGATCAGCGTGAATGAAGCGATCATCACATCGTCGGCGATTTCCAAATGCCCCAGTATCCCAGCACTCCCGCCTATCTGGCAACGCTTCCCTATCGTCGTGCTGCCGGCGATGCCGACACACCCTGCAATCGCGGTGTGCGCACCGATCTTCACGTTATGCGCAATCTGAATCTGATTGTCCAGCTTCACGCCATCCTCGATCACCGTATCATCCAAAGCGCCTCTGTCTATCGTGGTGTTTGCACCGATCTCGACATCGTTGCCGATGACAACCCGGCCGATCTGCGGAATCTTGATCCAGCGCCCCTCTTCCATCGCAAAGCCGAAGCCATCTGCACCGATCACCGCACCGGAATGGGCGATAAGATTGTCCCCCAACACGCAATCCTGGTAAACCACCACGCGCGGATACAGACGCACGCCAGCGCCTATCCTCACGTTATCGCCTATGAAACAACCCTCGCCGATGACCGACTGCGCGCCGATCACGACACCCCGACCGATGACCGCCATCGCAGCGATGCTGGCTGTCGGATCAAGCAGCGCTCCCTGGCCTACAACGGCATGAGGATGCACGCCGGGAACCGCCTTGGGCAGCGGATTCAATAGCGCCGAGACTTTGGCAAAATAGGCATAGGGATTGGATGAAACAATGCGCGGCAAAGCGGTCGCATCGACATCTGCATCAGACAATATCACAGCGCCCGCCCTGGTGTCGGAAAGCTTGCTTCTATACTTGCTGTTGGCCAGGAAACTGATCTCATCGGAACCGGCCTGCTCCAGCGTGGCTACCTGCGCGATTTCAATTTCTGCATCGCCAAGTACGCGCCCGCCCAAACGCGCCGCAATTTGTGCCAGGGTATAAGCCACTATTTGCTGTCTGTCTTGTCTGAGGCGAGACTCTTGATCACCTTGTCAGTGATGTCGATCTTTGGATTGCGATACACCGCCTCCTGCAGGATCAGGTCGTATTTCTCGGATTCTGCAATGGCCTGTATCGCCTTGTTGGCGCGCTCCAGCACCACCGCCAGCTCCTCGTTCTTGCGCAGACTCAAGTCTTCACGAAACTCACGCTGCAGGCGTTGAAGATTGACATTCAACGCATTCAGCTCGCGCTCCTTGTTTCTTCTGTCCACCTCGCTCAATCCGCCCGCATCCTTGTCCAGCAAGAGCTGCAAGTCTTTGGCCTGCTTCATTTCCTTCTTGATTTCCTGATCCCGCCCGGAAAACTCCTTTTCGATTTTCTTCTCTGCCGCAACCGCTGGAACCGATTCTCGCAAAATGCGTTCAGTATCAACCACACCCACCTTGAAATCTCCGGCCAATGCGGATCCCGCGCACAGCAAGCCCGCAAACAGCACATACAATTTTTTCTTCATCGCTATCACCTCTTTTATCATAGCCATCAAATTCATACAGGCTTTAGAACATCGAACCCATGGTGAACTGGAACGCTTGCAGCATGTCCTGGGGTTGCGCATTCAAGGGCCTGGCATAGCTGAGTTTCAAAGGTCCCATCGGGGACATCCAGGTCACAGCTATACCCGCTGAATAACGCATGCCCGCAGTGCCAGACAAATAACCCTGATTGGCAGCATAGCCTGAAACGATACCTGAATCGACAAAGCCGCTCAAACGCACCGACTTGTCCTTGACCCCAGGCATGGGTGTCATCATCTCCACACTCGCAATTCCCATGCGCGAGCCACCGACCGGCAAATCGGTCGAATCGCGCGGCCCCAGCGAATTTATCTGGTAACCTCGCACGGAGCCCACGCCACCCGCATAAAAGTTCTTGAAGAAAGGCAGCTCTTTTCCGCCATAACCGTTGCCGTACCCGAACTGAGCGTTGGTCATCAGTGTCCAGTCCGCGTTGAACGGATAAAACCATTGATTATTATAGTTCAGCTTGAAGTAGCGCATGTCCATCACCGGCAGCGCAACTTCAGTATAGGCATGCTGCAGCATACCTTCTGTGGTGTAAATCGCACTGTCGCGCGTATCGCTGCCCCAACCCAGCGTTGTCAGCACGGTCTTGTTTGTGCCGCCGAACGTGTTCACGTAATTGACATAACTGATCGGGCTTAGATCGGTCAGACCTATCGTAGTCTGCTCAATCGATGTGCCAAAGCTGATGCTCTGATCCTCGCTGATCGGCACGACATACCGGATGCCGGCGCCTACGGTATCGGAAGTGAACGCGCTCAATGCAATGCT
>JAJXWG010000037.1 GCA_021781695.1 Pseudomonadota bacterium | reverse complement strand
GCGGTGGCCGTGTAGAGATTCGCGGATTCGGCAGCTTTGGTTTGAATTACCGTCCGCCGCGTCAGGGGAGAAATCCCAAGACCGGCGACAAAGTCAAGGTTCCGGCCAAATATGTGCCCCATTTCAAGGCGGGCAAGGATCTGAGGGAACGGGTAGGAAAAGACGCATCCTGATAGCGGTCCGGCATTAAGCGGCGGCGATATTGAGAGATATCGCCGCCTTTTTTATGCTATCTTTCGCCGGGGAACATTCGGGGTATACCAATGCGTTACATAGGCTGGCTGTTGCAGTTGCTGCTCTTCATCATCCTGCTTGGGTTTGCGCTCAAAAATGGACAGCCTGTCACGCTGCATTATTTTTTCGGTTATGAGTGGCAATCGTCCCTGGTGATTGCGCTGTTGCTGTTTTTTGCAGTGGGCGCGGGCCTGGGTATTCTTGCGACGCTGGGCATCTGGTTTCGCCAGCGCCGTGAAATTGCCAGGATGAGGCGCGAGATAGCGGACCTTAAGAAACATATCGACGCGCAGCCTTGAATGGCATGTTGCCGGGCTTTGTTCATCGAATTTTTGCGAGTAATTAATGGAATTTGAACCGTGGATGCTGCTTGTTTTTCCGCTGTTTTTTGGCATGGGCTGGTGGGCTGCGCGTCTCGACATCAAGCGCCTGCTCTCCGAGTCCACGGCATTGCCGGAGTCGTATTTCCAGGGCTTGAATTTCCTGCTCAACGAGCAGCAGGACAAGGCGATAGAAGCCTTCATCGAAGTGGTCAAGATCGATCCTCACACGGTCGAGTTGCACTTTGCGCTGGGCAGCCTGTTCCGTCGCCGCGGTGAAGTGGATCGCGCCTTGCGCATGCATCACAATCTTGTTGACCGCGCGGACCTGGATGACGACAAGCGCCAGCAGGCCATCTTCGAACTTGCGCAGGATTACCTGAAGGCAGGAATACTGGACAGGGCGGAGAGCCTATTTGGTGAATTGAAGAAAACCACATATGCAAAATCCTCTCTGGAATTCCTGTTGGAGTTGTACCAGAAGGAGCACGACTGGATCAAGGCGATTTCGGCGGCAGAGCAGCTTACACTGGTATCCAATCAGTCAGGCGGGAAGCTGATCTCGTTCTTCTACTGCGAACTGGCGGAAGAGGAAATCAAGGCGGGCAATCAGGAGAAGGCGCGTGAGCACCTGCAGCAGGCATTGAGGATTTATCAGCCAAACGTGCGCGCGACCATCATGCTGGGCGACATGGAGCTTGCGGCAGGCAGGGTGGAAGAAGCGATAGCGCTTTGGAAAGGTATCGAAAAGCAGGATGCGCAGTATCTGCAACTGGTGGCTGAACGACTGCTTGAGGCTTACCGGTCTCTCGGCAGGGAAGCTCAAGGAATTGAACTGTTGCGCGGATATCTGGTGAATTATCACTCCATCGATCTTTTGAATGTGGCTTTTGAAGGCATCCTGAAATTCGAGAGCCCTCAATCGGCCTATCAGCTGGTCAGGGACGAGATGGCGCGCAATCCGACGCTGCTTGGACTGGATAAACTGCTCGAAGCGCGATTGCTGGATGTGTCTCTGGAAAGGCGTGCTGATATCGAGCTGGTGAAGGATCTGATACACAAGCGCACGAGAAATCTGGCGATGTATCACTGCAATCATTGCGGTTTCAAGGCGAGAAAGTTTTACTGGCATTGCCCTGCCTGTCAGGCATGGGATAGTTACGCGCCCAGGCGCGATGAGGAAAATGGCAAACCGTTATGAGCGATCCTAAAGTAATTGTCGCACTAGATTTTCCGTCTGCGATGCCTGCGCTGGCATTGGCGCAGCGATTGTCACCCGAACTGTGCCGGCTGAAGGTGGGCAAGGAGCTCTTCACGGCGACTGGCCCGTCTTTGCTGGAACAGTTGATGAAGAGCGGCTTCGAAATTTTTCTGGACCTAAAATTCCACGACATACCCAATACCACGGCGCAAGCCTGCAAGGCGGCAGCCGGCCTCGGCGTCTGGATGATTAATGTGCATGCACTGGGAGGTCGCAGAATGTTGGAGGCGGCAAATGAGGCGGTATCAAGCAGCGCATGCCGGCCAAGATTGATTGCGGTCACGCTGCTCACCAGCATGGATCAATCAGATCTTGCCGATCTGGGCATTGCTCAGACGCCGGAAGCAATGGTGCTGCGTCTGGCTGAACTTGCGCAGGACTGCGGGCTTGACGGGGTGGTGTGTTCGGCGCTGGAAACCGAGCGGCTGCGCGAACAATGCGGCCAGGCGTTTTGCCTGGTCACGCCGGGGATACGCCCTGTTGATGCTAGCCTTGACGATCAGTCGCGGGTGATGACGCCTGAAGCCGCGTTGCGTTCCGGTTCCAGCTATCTTGTGATAGGTCGTCCGATTACCAAGGCTGCCGATCCCTTGCAGGCGCTTTTAGATATCCATGAACAGATCGGGGGGCTGGCATGAGCGAACTGCCCCAGTTTGAGAATGCCAGAGTGCTGGTGGTGGGCGACGTGATGCTGGACCGCTACTGGTTTGGCGATGTGCATCGCATCTCTCCTGAGGCGCCGGTTCCTGTGCTCAAGGTGAACCGGGTCGATGAGCGGCCGGGAGGTGCTGCGAATGTGGCGAGAAATATTGCGGCCCTGGGCGCCCAAGCCACACTTCTGTCCGTGGTGGGTAACGACGAGGCAGGAGCCTGCCTTGAAAAGCTGCTCAAGGAGCATGCCAATCTCAATGCACTTTTGCATCGCGACGGCACCATCTCCACCATCATCAAGCTGCGTGCAGTGGCGCGACATCAGCAATTGTTGCGCATCGACTTCGAGACGCCGCCCAGCCATGAAGTGCTGCATGCAGCACTGGCGGATTTTCGAGCACAGCTGCCTCTGGCCGAAGTGGTGATATTGTCCGATTACGGCAAGGGAGGGCTTGCGCATATCGCCCAGATGATCGAGATGGCAAAAGAGGCGGGAAAGCCTGTGCTGGTCGATCCCAAGGGCGATAATTATGCGCGCTACAAAGGGGCAACGCTGTTGACACCGAACCGCAGCGAATTTCGCGAAGTGGCGGGCAGCTGGCAGGACGAGGCAGAGCTTGACACCAAGGCACAAAACTTGCGGCGCGAGTTGCAACTGGATGCGCTGCTTATCACGCGCAGCGAAGATGGCATGAGCCTGTATCGCGAGGACGGCGCGCAACACGAGGCGACTCATACGCGTGAGGTGTTCGATGTCAGCGGTGCGGGAGATACCGTGATTGCAACTTTGGCTGTGATGCTGGCCAGCGGCGCGGACATGGTGGACGCGATGCGGGTAGCCAACCGCGCGGCAGGTATCGTGGTCGGCAAACTGGGAACGGCGGTGGTCAGCCGTGAAGAGATTGTGCAGAATATGCAAGCATCAGGATTGAGCAGTGAGTGAAAAACAGTGCGGTGGATTTTCTCAATCCTCAATCCTATTAAGGAGGAAGCATGTACTATATGGTTGCCGGCGCTGCCGGTTTTAATTTCGGCGCAACTGGCGCATTGCGCCTCACAGAAACCAGCCAGGAGAAATCGGTATGTATTACATCGTGACAGGTGCAGCTGGTTTTATTGGGTCCAACCTTGTCAGGGCGCTCAATGACCGTGGCGAGAACAACATAATCGCGGTTGACAACTTAAAGAGCGCGGACAAATTCAGGAACCTGGTGGATTGCGACATCGCCGACTTTCTGGACAAGGAAGACTTCAGGAAGAAGATACATGAAGGATACTTCGACGGGTTGGTCGTCGCGGTGCTTCATCAGGGCGCGTGTTCAGACACGATGGCGACGGACGGGCGCTATGTGATGGACAACAACTACCAGTACACGCTGGAATTGCTCAATTACTGCCAGGAAGAAGAGGTTCCGTTTCTATATGCGTCTTCCGCTTCCGTATACGGTGGAGGCAGGGATTTCAGGGAAAGCCGCGAATGCGAAGCGCCGCTCAACGTGTATGCCTATTCCAAGTTTCTGTTCGACCAGATCATGCGCCGCCGCCACAAGCTCTCCGCGCAGGTGGTCGGATTGCGCTACTTCAATGTATACGGGCCGAGAGAGCAGCACAAGGGTCGCATGGCTTCCGTGGCCTACCACTTCTTCAACCAGTATCGCGAACACGGCAGGGTCAAGCTTTTCGAAGGCTGCGATGGCTATGACAACGGCTGCCAGCTGCGCGACTTTATCTCGATAGATGACGTGGTCAAGGTAAACATGTATTTTCTGGATCACCCCGAAATATCCGGCATCTACAACCTGGGCACGGGGCAGGCCGAAAGTTTCAATGACGTGGCTCAAGCTACCATCAACACCTTGCGCCGCCTAGAAGGGAAGAGCGAATTGAGCCTTGCCGAGCTGCAGCGGGAAGGCTTGATCGAATATATACCGTTTCCGGATGCGCTCAGAGGCAAGTACCAGAGCTATACCCAGGCCGACATTGGTGCGCTGCGCAGGAGCGGCTATGCTGCGCCGTTTCTCACCGTGAAAGAGGGGGTGGGGCGATATGTGGAAAAGCTGCTCGCAAAATGATCCGTCAGGCTGCGTATGGGCGTTGCTGCTTATCGTGTAGAATGGCGCAGGGTTATTGAGGTGTCGGGCTGGAGCAGTTTCGCTTGTTCATGGCGCGAAAAAAAAGCTCGCAAATGCGAGCAGTTTTTAATTTTTTGGTGCCCAGAAGAGGACTCGAACCTCCACACCTTGCGGCACACGGACCTGAACCGTGCGCGTCTACCAATTCCGCCATCTGGGCATGCGACTTGTTGAAGCCGCGCAATTTAATAGTTAAAGGGTAATTTGTCAATGAAAAAGAAAAATAATTTGCGTTTGCAGGATCCGTTTCTGGAGCGCGAACGCGAACAATATGAACACCCTCTGCCGAGCCGCGAATTCATTTTGCAGATATTGACCGAGCAGGGTGCGCCTTTGAGCGAGGATGAGCTCCTTGACATGCTGAATATCGAGCGTGAAGAAGAAGATCTGTTTTCGCGCAGGCTGCGCGCGATGGAGCGCGACGGTCAGATCATGCGCAACAGAAAGCGCGCAATATGCGTGATGGACAAGCTGGATCTGATCAAGGGCAAGGTGCAGGGCCACCCGGATGGTTTCGGCTTCCTGGTTCCCGAAGACGGTAGCCCAGACATGTTCCTCTCGGAGAAGGAAATGCATCAGGTGCTGCACGGCGACGTGGTGATGGTCCGGCAATCGGGCGTGGACAGAAGAGGCCGTCCCGAGGCCAAGATTGTCGAGGTGCTGGAGCGCGCCAACAACAAGGTGGTGGGCCGATTGTACGAGGAGCACGGAATACAGTTCGTGGTCGCGGAAAATCGCCGCATCACCCAGGATATTCTGGTTACACCCGGCGAGTCGGGTGGAGCCAAAACCGGCCAGGTGGTGATACTCGAGATACTCAAACATCCTGACAAACATGCGCAACCGATAGGGCGCATCGTTCAGGTGCTGGGCAACTATGCCGATCCCGGCATGGAGATCGAAATTGCACTGCGCAAGCACGATTTGCCATATGAATTTCCCAGGGATGCGGAGCGCCAAGCCAAGGCGATACCTCCTGTTGTATCCGAACAGGACTGGGCGGGGCGCGAGGACATACGCCATCTGCCGCTGGTGACCATAGATGGAGAAACCGCGCGCGATTTCGATGATGCGGTGTATTGCGAACCGGTGAAAGGGGGGTATCGTCTGGTGGTGGCAATCGCGGATGTGAGCCACTATGTACAGACGAATGATGCGCTGGATCGCGAGGCCATTTCACGCGGCAATTCGGTTTATTTCCCGCGCCGCGTGATCCCGATGCTGCCCGAGGAGTTGTCCAACGGCCTTTGTTCACTGAACCCCAAGGTGGATCGTTTGTGCATGGTGTGCGACATGCAGATCAGTTCAAAGGGCGATATCGGCAAATACCGTTTTTATCCTTCTGTGATGTATTCCCACGCGAGGCTGACTTACAACCAGGTCGCCGAAATTCTGGGAGAGCCCGATGGCAAACTGGCAGAGAGCAATTCGCCCATCGTGCCGCATCTGCAGCATCTGCATGAACTGTATCAGAAACTCCTGAAGGCGCGTGAGAAGCGCGGTGCGATCGATTTCGAGACGGTCGAGACACAGATGATTTTCACCGACCAGGGAAAAATATCGCGCATCGTTCCGGTGGTGCGCAACGATGCGCACAAGCTGATCGAGGAATGCATGCTGGCCGCGAACGTTTGCGCGGCGGGTTATTTGCAAGAACACCATCATCCGGTGCTGTATCGCATCCACCAGGGACCTACACCCGAGAAGCTGGAAGCCTTGCGAGAATTCATGAAGGAGTTCGGCCTGGGGCTGACAGGGGATGATGAACCGCAGGCGGCGGATTATTCAAAGCTGTTGAAGCGCATCAAGGGCCGTCCTGATGCCGGTTTGCTGCAGACCGTGATGCTGCGCTCTTTGCGCCAGGCCAAATATGAGCCCGAAAACATTGGGCACTTCGGACTGGGCTACGATGCCTATACGCACTTCACCTCCCCGATACGCCGCTATCCGGATCTTCTGGTGCACCGCGCGATCAAGGCCGTGCTGCAGGGAAAACAATACAAGCCCGCGCAGAAATGGGCGGAGCTTGGAATTCATTGTTCGATGACTGAACGCCGTGCCGACGATGCGACGCGCGATGTGGAAGCCTGGCTGAAATGTTTTTACATGCGCGATCATCTGGGCAGTGTTTTCACGGGCTCGGTGTCTTCGGTCACGAGTTTCGGCATGTTCGTCTCGCTGGACGATCTTTATGTCGAGGGGTTGGTGCATATCTCGGAGCTTGGCAAGGATTACTTTCATTTTGATGCTGCCAAGCATCATCTTCTGGGCGAGCGCACCGGGCAAAGCTACAGATTGGGAGACCGTGTGCAGGTGCGCGTGGTCAAGGTGGACATGGAAAGCACCAAGATCGATTTTGTCTTGCATTCAGTCGTGGAAGAGTCTGAAGCCGAAGCGAAACCGAAAAAGAAATCCGCCAAAGGGCGCAAGTAATGGCGGATTTGCGGCTGATATACGGTTTTCATGCGGTGACTTCGCGCATACGCCAGAATCCGGATGGTGTGATGGAAGTCTATCTGCAATCACAGCGGCAGGATCAGCGCATGCGCGACCTGGTCAAGCTGTGCGAAACAAGCGGAGTGCGCGTTATTCCTGTTGACAGCTCGCGGCTGGACGGCATGGCAGGAGGTGTCAGGCATCAGGGCGTGGCTGCCAGAGTCGATGCGGCGCGGCGTGTTCAGCATCTGTCCGACGTGCTGGATACCCTGACCGAACCGCCGTTGCTGCTGGTGCTCGACGGCGTGCAGGATCCGCATAACCTGGGCGCGTGTCTGCGCAGCGCGGATGCATTTGGCGTGCATGCGGTGATCGCGCCAAAAGATCGCGCGGTGGGGATCACGGCCACCGTCGAGAAGGTCGCATGCGGCGCTGCTGAAACGGTGCCTTATATCACGGTCACCAATCTGGCGCGCACTTTGCGCGAATTGAAAGACAGAGGCATCTGGGTGGCGGGTGCTGCAGGCGAGGCAAAGCAGGACTTGCACAGTTTTAAGCATGCAGGTAGTCTTGCGCTGGTATTGGGCGCTGAAGGCGAGGGTTTGCGCCGCCTGACCGGGGAGACTTGCGATGAGCTGGTGCGCATTCCCATGATGGGCAGCGTGGAAAGCCTGAACGTGTCGGTGAGTGCGGGCATCTTTCTGTTTGAGGCAAGGCGGCAGCGGGCGATGATGTAATAACAGCCCGTACCCGTTCGGGAGCGAGGAATGTTGTATTTTTGCAACGGCTGTTTTGGATTCATGTTGATGGGGTAGAATAGCCTCCCATGAGAGTCTGTTGATTGACAACTTTACACGAAAAGGACAAAAAAATGAAAAAGACTACATTCGCAATTGCGCTTTCAGCGGCGCTGTTTGGTATTTCGGCAGCACAAGCCAGCGAGTTTTCCGGCGGATGGCTGGGTGCAAAGTTGGGTACGGACCGCTCCAGCATGACAGGCTATGACAGCCAGAGCGGCAATACTTACGGGTTCCAGGGCGGATATGGCTGGGATATGGGCAGCAACTTCCTGTTGGGTGCAAATGCTTACTGGGATCGGAATGCGCCGGAAACCCATAACCCCGGACCGGTCGATATCGGCAGCAAGGATTATGGGCTGGATGCCAAACTCGGATTGCCTTATGGCAACTGGATGCCTTACGCCAAGCTGGGCTATGGCCGCATCAATGGAAACAGTGCTGTCAGCGCTTTTGGCTCCAGCGGTCCTCAGATGGGTCTGGGCGTGGAATACAAGTTTGCGCCAAGCTGGAGCCTGGCAGGTGAATATACATCCACTTCTGCCAAGACCAATGGCATCGAGATGAGAAACAATGCCCTCACTCTCGGCGTCAATTATTATTTCGGCAAGCCACCGGCTGCAGCAGCAGCGCCTGTTGTTGCAGCAGCGGCTGCAGCAGCGCCAGCGCCTGTTGTTGAAGCGCCCAAGCCTGCCCCTAAGCCTGAATACAAGACGATATTCACAGACAAGCCAGTGACCATCGAGGGCGCGAACTTTGATACCAACTCGGCAAATCTGAAACACACTGCAGACAAGAAGCTCGACGAGGTGGTGGATTTTGCAGCACATCATCCTGAATCGAATCTGGCCGTCACAGGGTATACAGACAGCACCGGATCGAAGGCATACAATCTGAAGCTTTCCGAAAAGCGTGCCGAATCGGTCAAGGCTTATCTGGTGGGCAAAGGTGTAGCGGCAGACCGCATCTCGCTCAAGGGTGAAGGTGAAGCCAATCCGGTTGCCAGCAACAAGACCAAGGCTGGTCGCGCACAGAACCGTCGCGTTGAGATCACCTCTGTGGTCAGGGAAGAATCCAAAGTGCGCGTAAATCAGTAATCTTTGGCAATGCTATAAAAGCGGGCTGGTGACAGCCCGCTTTTTTTTCGCGTGCGCCCAAGCATGGGCGCACTCCTGCAGGTCCTGCCGCAAGCTGATGACAGCGAACGAAGCGAAGCGCAACTTAATGCATACGTGCGTAGCCGGAAAGCAGGTGAGCGGGTGCTGCTCTGACACTGTTATGCCAAACTGCGGCTCAAGGTTAACGAAATCAGCAGAGCGGCAGGAAGTATCATGAAACGCAAGTTTCTGGGCTACAGCTTCTGGTATGCCAGGGAGGGAGTCAAACGGAAAGCAAACTTGTAAAAATTGGCCCATAATCGGTTCGGGTGGCAAAAAACTTATAACGCCATTTCTAAAGCTGGCCTATGGCGGTACTTGGGGGTATCAACATGCTGCTTCGCCTCTCGGTTGTTCTTAACGAATCTGTGATGGGATTCCTTGCACTCGCAGGCTTGAGTTTCGGAATCGCGCCCTTTTTGTTCGTGTTGTCGCACGGCGTTGATTTGGCTTTCGAGTTGGCAAAATGGGTGATCATCGGCCTGTTCGCGCTGGAATACGGCGTTAACTTCGCCTTGTCAACCAACAGGCTAAAATTTGCGGTTAGCCTTTGGCGTATATTCGACGCATTCATTATCCTGCTGCCATTGCTATCGCTGCTGCCTGAAGTGTCCGATATAGCGAGTTCATCACCTGCGTTGCGCATCCTTCGCTTGTTCAGCATCCTGCTTTTTGGCCCGCGCGTGGGCCACGGTTTTCAGCGAACGGCATTGCCTTCACTGACCCAGACTCCCCACGGCCAGCCGCAAGTCACGGCATTTCAGTCCGGGGAGAGCGCAGCGCGCAAATGCGACTGGAATGAACTGCTGCAGTGGTTGGCCAAACCTACGAGTTGCTGGCTGCATGCGGCCAATCTTACGCCGGAACGCCTCAAGGAGATCGCCCAGGTGGCAAACGTCCCGCATGTGATGATCGAGGCTGCGTTGCAGGAGTCGAGCTACCCGCGCATTGAATCCGGCGTGCGCTGGACCGCACTGACGATTTCTCTTCCTTCGGCAAATGATGCCATGCGGCGCGACCCAATGCTGTTGCTGGTATCAAAAAATGGCATGTTGTCCCTTTCCATGCATCCCCTGGATTTGCCGCTGCTGCCCGCTGATCCGGCAATCCTGCCCTGGGGGACGCGCTGTGCGTTGCACATCATTCGCCTGGTGCTCGCGCGCGACGAGGAACTGGCGGGGCAGATGGAGAGGATGGTGCGTCAACTTGAGGATTTGCCGGCAATAGAAAGCAACGAAAGCTTTTTCAAACAATCCTTCCGCTTGAAGCGCGTGCTGTCGACGGAAAAGAGTAATTTATGGCGGCTACGCGGTCTGCTCGAAATGCTCGCAGACGGACGCCGTTTGTTGCCCGGGCTTGATCAGGAGCAGCGCGAAATTATCAGCCCGCTCGTTGAGGAAGCGGATTATCTTTATGAGACGGTCGACAACATCCGAGAATCGGTGCTCTCGCTGATAGAGCTGCATATCGATATCGCCGCGCACGACACTAACCGTTTTGTGCGGCTATTGATGATCGTCAGCACGCTCGCGCTGATCCCTGCGGTCTTGGGCGGGCTGCTGGGCATGAATCTTGCCGAGGCACCCTGGACGGTCACGCTCGGTCAGGTCGCTTTCGGCGCGCTGGTTCTGGCGCTTGGCGTGCTCTACGCTTTTATGGCAAAAGGATGGCTGCGGTAGCGGAGAAAAATTGCGACGAGGCGATATTGCAATATACAATATATACTGTATATTCAGTTTAAATCCGGAGAGAATATCATGAGTGTGAAAGAGTTAAACAAGGCCGAAGAAATCAGGAAAACCCCCTCTGCGCCCAAGCCGTTAAACAAGGCGTTAAGCGCCAGGGCGGAGGCTGTGAAAAGATCCGAAGCCAAAGCAGTCAAACCCGTGAAGGTGGTCGCCAAAGAGATCAAGGCAGCACCAAAAGCGGCAAAAAAACCAAAGCTCAAAGTCATACGCGACAGTTTTACCATGCCGGCAGATGAATATCAGAAGATTGCCGAGATCAAGGCATCATGCCTGAAGGCGGGTATGCAAGTCAAAAAAAGTGAAGTGCTTCGA
>JAJXWG010000036.1 GCA_021781695.1 Pseudomonadota bacterium | reverse complement strand
CGTCAGGCACGGGCACGTCTCCGCATTGCGGGCAGTGTATGATCGGGATAGGGCAGCCCCAGTAACGCTGGCGCGAAATGCCCCAGTCGTGCAGACGGAACTGCACCTTCTTTTCTCCCAGATCTTTGGCAGCGAGATCCAGGGCGATCGCATCCACTGCCTGATCGTAACTCAGGCCGTCATACTTTCCGGAATTGACGCAAACGCCGTCTTTTGTGGCATACCAGTCCTGCCAGGAATCTGTTGAGAAAAGGGAAGAGGGAAGAGGGGAGAGGAAAGCATCCGTGCCGGGGTTACCATTCTCCCTGCCCCGTTCTTCCTTCTCTGTTATTACCTGCCTGATCGGCAGCCCATATTTCTTTGCGAAGCCGAAATCGCGTTCGTCGTGCGCAGGAACCGCCATCACTGCACCCTCGCCGTAGCTCATCAGCACATAGTTGCCGACCCACACCGGTACCTGTTCGCCGGTCAGCGGGTGGCTGATTTTGAGTCCGGTGTCCATGCCCTTCTTTTCCATGGTCGCGATGTCGGCCTCGGCCGTTCCGCCCTGCTTGCATTCATCAATGAAGGAGGCGAGCGCGGGATTGTCTCGTGCGGCGCGTGTTGCAATCGGATGTTCGGCGGCGATTGCAACGAAGGTCACACCCATGATGGTGTCGGCGCGCGTGGTGTAGACCCAGAGCCTTTCCTGTTTGCCATCCCGTTCATACGGAAAGGCGAAGCGCACGCCGAAACTCTTGCCTATCCAGTTTGCCTGCATGGTCTTGACCTGCTCAGGCCATCCCGAAAGCCGGCCCAGATCCTGTAATAGTTCGTCGGCGTATTGCGTGATGCGGAAGAAATACATCGGGATGTCGCGCTTTTCCACCGGTGCGCCGGAACGCCAGCCATGCCCGTCGATGACCTGCTCGTTGGCGAGCACGGTGTGATCCACTGGGTCCCAGTTCACCGATGCAGTCTTCTTGTAAATGATGCCTTTTTCGAATAACCGTGTGAACAGCCACTGTTCCCAGCGATAATATTCCGGCCTGCAGGTGGTCACCTCGCGCGCCCAGTCTATCCCCAGGCCCAGGCTTTTCAGCTGGCGGCGCATGTAGTCGATGTTGTCATAGGTCCACGCGGCAGGTGCAACGTTGTGCGCCTGTGCTGCATTTTCGGCAGGCAATCCGAATGCATCCCAGCCCATCGGCTGCATTACGTTATAGCCCTTCATGCGGTGGTAGCGTGCAAGCACATCGCCTATCGTGTAATTTCGCACATGTCCCATGTGCAGTTTGCCGGATGGATAGGGGAACATGGACAGGCAATAATATTTTGGCTTGTCGCCCGATTCTTTCGCCTGGAATGCACCGGTATCATCCCAGTGTTGCTGGACTTTCTGTTCGATGGAGGCAGGATGATAGTTGGATTGCATGGTTTGACGTGTCGCAGGCTGATTTTTTGGATGTCGCATTATAGCGGTATCTCGCTTCAAACGTGAACCGTACTTGAGGTATCTGTTGTTAAATTCTGGGTTCAACGGTGAAAATGCAGTCGCGCAAATATAGAGCGGATGGCGTTTTTCATGCAAAAATACAGCATATAGTAGTGGCAAGGGAAGGTTTGAGATAGAATCACCGACCACAAAAATTTAATCACACAGTTTGAGGAGAGTCATTATGTCGAGCAAGCACCCCGTTATTGCGGTTACCGGTTCTTCGGGCGCGGGTACCACCACCGTTAAACGCGCTTTTGAAAACATTTTCCGTCGCGAGAAGATCACTGCCGCAATCATCGAGGGCGACAGCCTGCATAGTCTGGATCGCATGGCGTTTCGTGAGGCAGCCGCCAAAGCTGGGAAGGCAGGCAATAATTTTTTCAGTCACTTTGGCCCTGAGGCCAATCATTTCGACAAGATCGAGGGCATGTTCAAGTCCTATGGAAAGACCGGCATGTGCAAGCGCCGTTACTATGTGCACAGCGAAGCGGAGGCGGCAGAGCACAATGCGCATTTCGGCCTGACCGATCTGAAGCCCGGCATGTTTACCCCCTGGGAGGACATCGAGAAGGATTCGGACCTGCTTTTTTATGAAGGTCTGCACGGCATGGTAAAAAACGAGGCGCAGGGTATCGATGCGGGAAAGTATGTGGATCTGGGTATCGGCGTCGTACCCGTCGTGAATCTGGAATGGATACAGAAAATCCATCGCGACAAGGCCGAGCGCGGCTATTCGGCAGAGGCGACAGTGGACACCATCATGCGCCGCATGCCTGACTACATCAAGTTCATCACGCCTCAGTTCACCCATACGGACATCAATTTTCAGCGCGTTGCAACGGTAGACACCTCCAATCCGTTCATCGCGCGCGATATTCCGACACCAGACGAGAGTTTTGTGGTGGCGCGTTTTCGCGAACCCAAAGGGGTGGATTTCCAGTATATGCTGGCGATGATTCCGGGTTCATTCATGTCTCGTGCCAACACGCTGGTATTTTCCGGCGGCAAGATGAGCCATGCGATGGAAGTGATCTTGGCGCCTGTGATGCACGACATGATCGCGAACAAAAAGAAAAAGTAAAAACGCTCTGGCGGATTTACTCCGGCGGTCAGCAAAAAGGGGAGCCATGCTCCCCTTTTTGCTGACCGCTATGGGATAATTCGGTTATGAGTACAAGTCTCTTATCCGGTCTTAACCCGCCCCAACTGCAAGCCGTCACCCTGCCCCATCAGTCTGCGTTGATCCTTGCGGGTGCGGGCAGCGGCAAGACGCGTGTGCTGACTACGCGCATTGCCTATCTCATCAGCACGGGCGAAGTCAGTCCGCAGGGCATACTGGCGGTGACATTCACCAACAAGGCTGCCAAGGAGATGGTGATGCGTCTGTCCGCGATGCTGCCCATCAACACGCGCGGAATGTGGATAGGCACGTTTCACGGACTTTGCAATCGCCTTTTGCGCGCGCATTACCGCGAGGCGAATCTGCCGCAGACATTTCAGATACTGGATTCTGCAGATCAGCTTTCTGCTGTCAAACGCGTGATGAAGGCGCTCAACGTGGATGATGAAAAGTTTCCTCCGCGCGAGATGCAGCATTTCATAAGTGCGAGCAAGGAGCAGGGATTGCGTGCGCACGAGGTGGAGGCCTACGACCCATACACCAGGCGCAAGGTCGAGGTATATGCCGAATACGATGCGCAGTGCCAGAAAGAAGGCGTGGTGGATTTTTCAGAATTGTTGCTGCGCTGTCATGAGCTGCTGGTGCGCAATACAGCGCTGCGCGAGCATTACCAGCAGCGCTTCAAGCATATACTGGTGGACGAGTTTCAGGATACCAACCCTTTGCAGTATCAGTGGCTGAAGTTGCTGGCAGGAAAAAACAATTCGCTGTTCGCGGTAGGCGATGACGACCAGTCTATCTATGCTTTCCGCGGCGCTCATGTCGGCAACATGCAGGATCTTTTGCGCGATTTCAATGTTGCGTCTGTCATCAAGCTAGAACAGAACTATCGCTCGCACGGCAACATACTCGATGCGGCCAATGCGCTGATCAGCAACAACCGCAATCGCATGGGCAAGAAGCTTTGGACTTCAGAGCAGGGCGGAGAGAAACTGCGCGTATATGAAGCGCCGACCGATGTGGAGGAGGCAGATTTCATCGTCAATGAAATTGCACATCTGAAATCGGAAGGCATGAGTCTTTCTGAGATTGCGCTGCTTTACCGTTCAAACGCGCAGTCCCGGGTGCTGGAGCATGCGCTGGTATCCAAAGGTTTGTCCTACCGCGTATACGGCGGGTTGCGTTTTTTCGAACGTCAGGAAATCAAGCATGCGCTGGCTTATCTGCGGCTGATGGAAAACACGGACGATGACAATGCGCTTTTGCGCGTTGTCAATTTTCCGACTCGCGGCATCGGTGCGCGCAGCATCGAACAGCTGCAAGAAGCGGCGCGGATAAACAATACGACTTTGTTTGATGCTGCAGCCCGCGCAGGCGGCAAGGTGGCAGGCTTTGTCGGGCTGATCGAATCGCTGAAGAGCAGCACCCAAAATCTCCCGCTTCCGGAAATCATCGACCATGTGCTGGTGCACAGCGGGCTTATTGCACATTATCAGAACGAGACGGGGGCGAAAAAGCGCGAGGCTGAAGAGCGCCTGGAAAATCTCAAGGAGCTCCTGACCGCGGCGACGCTGTTCGTGCATGAAAACGAGGACGACAGCCTGACCTCTTTTCTGACCCATGCATCTTTGGAAGCGGGGGAGCATCAGGCAGGTGATCAGGAGGACGCGCTGCATCTGATGACGGTGCATGCAGCCAAGGGGCTGGAATTCAATGCGGTGTTCATCACGGGTCTTGAGGAAGGGCTGTTTCCGCACCAGAACAGCCAGAGGGTGGACGGAGGTCTGGATGAGGAGCGGCGGTTGATGTATGTGGCGATCACGCGCGCAAGGCGGCGTCTGTATATGAGTTTCGCGCAGCGGCGCATGTTAAACGGCCAGGTAAATTACGGTGTGCCGTCGAGTTTCCTGCATGAATTGCCGGACGATATGCTGCAGTGGCTTTCGCCCCGTGCAATGCAGCGCAACCCGTTTGAGGCATTCGGCTATGCAACTCCCGCGCCGTCCCGCTCCCCTTTCGCGCCGGCGGGAGAGGGGTTGGGGGAGAAGGGGGTTGGCTGGCGCGTCGGGCAGCGCGTGATGCACCAGAAGTTCGGCGAAGGAGTGGTGACAAACACTGAAGGTGGCGGCAAAGATGGGCGTGTGCAGGTCAACTTCAAGCATGCGGGGAGCAAGTGGCTTGCGCTGGAATACGCAAAGCTGGAGACGCTATGAACGACCATGCGCCGGATGCTGCGCTGCATGAAGGGCGACTGTCATTGATCAACGACAGTTATCATCGGCTGACCGGAAAGATGCTGATCGAGCGGTTCGATCCGCTGGCCATGTGGTATGCGAATCGCGCGATCGTGGCTCACGGCACCCAAGCGGATCCGGTATTTTTCTATGGCAATCGCATGGCTTTGCAATGTTTCGGCATGGATTATGAAGCGTTCGTGAGTCTGCCTTCGCGTCTTTCCGCGGAGCCTGTGGCGCAACCTCTGCGCGCAGCGCTGCTGGAACAAGTCGCGAAACAGGGCTATGTCGACAATTATTCCGGCATGCGGATTGCCAAAGACGGGCGGCGCTTTATGATTGCCGACGGAACGGTGTGGAATCTTGTGGGCGCTGCGGGCATTTGTCACGGACAGGCTGCAACATTTGTCGTGCAGGCGTAGCTCACGGATAGCCGGTTACATTTTCGCCAGCGTCCGGGTTCTGCTGTTTTTCATCTGGAAATATGTCGCAAAAGCCTGCGTACATCGTAGTGAACACCATGGGCATCAGTATCAGCCAGCCCAGCATCATCGGCATGCTGGCCAGCAGCGCCAGCAGCATGAAGGCCAGGCCATACACGAACATCGCACCCACGTTGCGGGTGAAAGCCTTGAGGCTCAGCTTCATCGCGGCAATCGGTGCAACATTCCTGAAGTACACCAGCATCGGTGCGAACTGCATGGACATCAAAAGCAGCGTGAACAGCACGCTGCCCAGCAGGATTGAGGTTCCGGCGCCTGCCAGCGCCTGCTGAAGTACGGCAGGATCCGCCGCCTGTTTGCCCGTCAGAATGCCAACCAGTGTCGAACCGCCAAGCAAAATCATCGCGCCGAAGATCAGATACTGGCTGACCAGTGCGATGCCGCCCAGCGTGACCAGATTCGATGTTTGTTTATGGAATCCGCTGAACAAATGCGCAAGCTCCAGTTCGTCCCCTTTTTCCAGCGACTGGCAGCCGGCCATCAGGCCGATCACCACGACAGGCATCAGCAGGCTGGCCAGCGGTTCGCCTATGACGGGTATGCTCGATAGTGCGGCTGCTGCGATGAAGAGAATAACAACCAGCACGATCCAAAGCAATGGCGCTTTCATGAACAGCGCATAGCCTTTTTTGATCCATTGCAGGCCGGTCCTGGCTTCCAGACGTTTGGGTTCCATGATTTCTTTCATAACTGATGACTGATGACTAATTACTGCTTTGATTTTATAACCAGACAGCGCATTTTGTTGCGATGTGGTTTTGCAAGATGCGTTCGAAATGTCCCGGGTCATGCGCATGGGTCAGATCGCCATCGCGCGGCAGGTGAAGGTCGAAAAGGCGCGACAGCCAGAAGCGCAGTGCAGCCAGGCGCAGCATCGATGGCCATGAGGTGGCTTCATTTTGTTCAAACGGGCGCACCCTATGATACGAGCGCAAAAATATCTGCGTGCGATCAGCATCAAGGGAGGCATCGGGGTTCATGCACCAGTCGTTGACGGTGATCGCAACGTCATACAGCAGTGCATCGGTGCATGCGAAATAGAAATCGATCAGCCCGCCTATGCGGTCATCAAGCATCAGCACATTGTCGCGGAACAGGTCTGCGTGTATCAGTCCCTGCGGCAAGCCAAGCAGGGACTGCTCTGCGTGCAGCGCAACTTCGCTTTTGAGCAATGCGGCCTGCCCGGCATTCAAAAACGGCATGACCTGTGGCGCGGTGACGTTGCGCCAGGATGCGCCTCGGGGGTTGGGCATCATCTGCGAAAAACTCATGCCCGCGATGTGCATCTGTCCCAGCATGGCGCCCATTGCTTCACAGTGTGCGGCAGTAGGATGTGTGACAGACTTTCCCGCAAGGCGACTAACGATGCAGGCAGGCCTGTTCTTCAGTATGCCCAGAAACTGGTTGTGGCGGTTTGCCACCGGCGCAGGGCAGGGTATGCCGTGGCGGGCCAGATGAGCCATCAGGTTCAGATAAAATGGCAATTCGTAGGCAGTGAGCTTTTCAAACAGCGTCAATACGAAACGGCCATTGCTGGTAGTGACGAAGTAGTTGGTGTTTTCAATGCCTGAGGCGATACCCTGCAGTTCCAGCAACTGGCCCAGCGAATAATCGCCAAGCCAGCCGACAAGTTCATCCTCGGTGACGGTAGTGTAAACAGACATATAAACGTTAAGTCGGGCAGCGAGTCATTGTCCCCCTCGCTCTTTGGGAGAGGGACGGGGAGAGGAGGGTGGAAATGGCGTATTTTTAGCCATGATTGCTAGAACCGGTGTATCACCCATTGCGGAGGACGAAAACCGGTATCCAGGCTTTCCTGGCGGGCGAATTTCCCATCGCCACGCTGGTCGACCAGATAGTATGGTGGGCCGATTATGGGTGTCACCTTGATCATGAACAGTCGGCCATTCGCGCGGTATTCCTCTATGGTCTGCTGGGTCTGTTTGATGATGGTCACTTCCGGTTCTTCAGCAGAAGGCTGATTTGCGGGCGGTTCTTTCGCCGTGCCTTCTGGCGATGGCGTGAAAGTCGGGGGGGGCAGCGGTTCGGGTGTGGCGGCCAGCGCGGAAAGAGAAAGCCCGCACAGCAGCAAAGTGGATAAGAGTCGCATGATGGCGATGCCTTTAAGATGTAAGGTGCGCATTCTAGCCGATTTACAGGTAAAGCTGACGTTCGCGTTCCGCCTCGGTAGGCTCGAAGCCCGAGGATTCGTAATGCTTGAAGATCGCGTTGACGATTTCAACCGGGTTATCGATGAGCTGGATCAGATCGATGTCTCCCGGACTGATCATCTTTTCCTCCAGTAGCGATGTCTTGAACCAGTCCAGCATGCCGCCCCAGAATTTCGAGCCCACCAGGATGATGGGCATGCGCCGTGTCTTGCCGGTTTGCACCAGGGTCAGCGCCTCCATCAGTTCGTCCAGCGTGCCGAAGCCGCCCGGCATCACGACATACGCGTGAGCGAATTTCACGAACATCACTTTTCTGGCGAAAAAATGCTGGAAAGACTGGCTGATGTTCTGGTATGGATTGTTGGATTGTTCGTGTGGCAGTTGAATGTTGAGTCCCACGCTGGGAGACTTTCCGTAGAAAGCGCCCTTGTTGGCGGCCTCCATGATGCCGGGTCCGCCTCCCGAGATGACCGAGAAACCGGCGTCGGAGAGCAGGCGCGAGATTTCCTCGCAGAGCTTGTAATAAGGATGGTCGGGTTTCATGCGCGCGCTGCCGAACACGCTGACTGCGGGGTGTATGTGCGCCAGACGGTCGGTGGCGGATACAAATTCTGACATAATGCCGAATACGCGCCATGCCTCTTTCGCATCCCACGCTTCGGGGATATCGGATGAGGGCAGTTTTGGCGTATCGTTCATGTCAGCACCTTAAATAGTGATCCAAATGAGTTCAGATAAAACTTTGCTTCTGGTTGACGGTTCATCCTTTTTATACCGCGCTTTCCATGCGATGCCGGATCTGCGCAACCGCCAGGGGGAACCCACCGGTGCAGTCTATGGCGTGCTCAACATGTTGCGCCGCTTGCGGCAGGATTACCCTGCAGATTATAGCCTGTGCATATTTGATGCAAAAGGAAAAACATTTCGCGACGACTGGTATCCGCAATACAAGGCCAACCGCCCGTCCATGCCCGCCGATCTTGCAGAGCAGATCGAACCGCTGCATCAGGCTATTCAAGCCTCAGGCTGGAAGATCGCGAGCATAGACGGCGTCGAGGCGGACGACGTGATCGGCACGCTGGCAAAGCAGGCATCCAGTGATGGCGTGCGCTGCATCATCGCAACAGGCGACAAGGATCTTGCGCAACTGGTGAACGAGCATGTCTTTCTGGTCAATACCATGAGCAATGAGATTCTCGATGTGAATGGCGTGACTGCCAAGTTCGGCGTGCCGCCCGAAAAGATCGTCGATCTTTTGACGTTGACGGGCGATACGGTGGACAACGTGCCGGGCGTGGAAAAAGTCGGTCCAAAGACTGCGGTAAAGTGGCTGCAGCAGCATGGCACACTGGACAACCTGATGCGCAATGCGGACACCGTCAGCGGTGTGGTGGGGGCGAACCTTCGGCGCGCGCTGGATTGGCTGCCGACGGCGCGCCGTTTGATCACCGTGAAATGCGATGTGGACTTGCCGATGGGCTATGACGAATTGATCGCGCCACAACCCGACAAGGAAAAGCTGGCGCACTTGTACGAAAAGCTAGAATTCAAAACCTGGCTGCGTGAGGTCAGCGGTGAAACCGCTGGGCACGCCCACGGGGTGCGAGAACCTCTTCGAGGCCACACGGCGTCCCCCTCGCGAGGGCTGCGCGAGCTGAATGCAGCATCACACTCTCAGGGCGAAGTTAAAGAACGATCTTTGCGATTCCCGCAAGAAAGCAATGAAGCGACAACTGAAGAAGCTTCACGCACCGACCGCAATAGCTATCAGGCCATATTGAATCATGAACAGCTGGATGCGTGGCTTGAGAAAATTCTTGCCGCTGATCTCGTCTGTCTGGATACAGAAACGACAGGGCTCGATGTGATGGAAGCGCAGTTGGTAGGCATTTCATTTGCGATCACGCCGCACGAGGCGGTCTACCTGCCGCTGGCCCATGTCTATCCGGGGGCGCCGGATCAGCTTGATCGCGGCCAGACGCTTCTTAAATTAAAACCTTGGCTTGAGAGCGATGTTCACAGGAAGGTAGGACAGAACCTGAAATACGACAAACACGTCTTCGCCAATCACGGCATTGCGCTTTCCGGCATACACGACGACACGCTGCTCGAATCCTACGTGCTGGAGAGCCACAAGCCGCACGACATGGACAATTTGGCGCTGCGTCATCTCAATGTGAAGACGATCAGCTTTGCCGATGTGGCAGGCAAGGGTGCCAAGCAGATCAGTTTCGACCAGGTCGATCTTGATACCGCGACGCACTACGCGGCGGAGGACGCAGATATCACGCTGCAACTGCACCTGAACCTTGCGCCGCAAATTGAAACGCAAAAAGGTCCTTCGACTGAGCTCAGGACAGGCTTGCAATATGTGTATCGCGAAATCGAGCTGCCTGCAATGCATGTGCTCTATACGATGGAGCGCAACGGCGTGCTGCTCGACTGCGATCTGTTGCATCGCTTAAGCCATGAGCTGGGCGCAAAGCTGGTCGACATTGAGGCGCGCGCCTTCGAAGCGGCAGAGCAGCCTTTCAATCTCAACTCGCCAAAGCAGATACAGGAAATATTGTTCGACAAGCTGAAGCTGCCGGTGAAGAAGAAGACGCCGAGCGGCGCGCCCTCCACAGACGAGGAGGTATTGCAGGAACTCGCACTCGATTATCCTTTGCCAAAATTATTGCTTGAATACCGCGGCATGGCGAAACTAAAATCGACCTATACCGACAAACTGCCGAAAATGGTGAACCGTCATACGGGCCGTGTACATACCAGCTATTCGCAGGCGGTGGCGGTCACGGGGCGTCTGGCTTCCAGCGATCCCAATCTGCAGAACATTCCGATCAGGAGTCCCGAGGGACGCCGCATCCGCGAGGCTTTCATCGCTCCTCCCGGCTGCAGCATCGTGGCGGCTGACTATTCGCAGATCGAGCTTCGCATCATGGCGCACTTGTCGGGCGATGCGGGACTGCTCAATGCCTTTGCCAACAACGAGGATGTGCATCGCGCAACTGCCGCCGAGATTTTCATGGCCCAGCCAGGTGAAGTGACTTCCGAACAGCGCCGCTATGCGAAGGTGATCAACTTCGGGCTGATCTACGGCATGTCTGCCTTCGGCCTTGCAAAGCAGCTGAATGTGGAGCGCGGTGCCGCGCAGGCTTATATCGACCGGTATTTTGCGCGCTATCCAGGTGTCAAGAATTACATGGACAGCACGCGCTTGCAGGCGAAGGAGCAGGGCTATGTCGAAACCGTTTTCGGCCGCAGGCTCTGGTTGCCGGATATCAACAGCAGCAACGGCATGAGGCGCCAGGGGGCTGAGCGCGCCGCGATCAATGCGCCGATGCAGGGCACGGCGGCAGACCTCATCAAGCTTGCGATGATCAAAGTGCAGGGCTGGATAGAGGCCGAAAAATTGCGGACGCGTTTGATCATGCAGGTGCACGATGAACTGGTGCTGGAAGTGCCGGAAGACGAATTGCAGATTGTGAAGGAGTCGCTGCCGCATCTGATGTGCAGTGTTGCCGAGCTGCATGTTCCCTTGATCGTTGAACTGGGTTCGGGAAAAAACTGGGATGAGGCGCACTAGCGATGTATTAGCCACCTGTGAAGGTGTGCTGTTCGGCC
>JAJXWG010000035.1 GCA_021781695.1 Pseudomonadota bacterium | reverse complement strand
CCAATCGGGGCGAATGGGACAGACTGATCGCGCTAGAGCCACAGTACAGACAACGTATCGCAGGCATCACAGATGCCGATGAAATGCCCGATGAGGCAGCCAGACTGCGCATGGTAGAACTGCTGAAAAAAATTCTCTCGGATGACGAAAAGATTCGCAGCGAAACCGAGACCTGGATGACACAGCTGAAGGCCATCATGCAAAGCAACCAGCAGGCACAGCGTCTGAACAGGACTTACGGCGGAATATAACAAGTGGTAAGTGGCAAGCGAATTGTCGTTCCCGCGAAAGCGGGAATCCAGTTCAATAAAAAATTCCGCACAGACCATACCAATGCTTTGATACCGCTGCGCGGGGAAACTTTCTAATTGGCTGGATTCCCGCTTTCGCGGGAATGACGAGGCTAATAAACTATTTTGGTTTAAATCTCATGCAGCCCACAAGCCCGATCAACAGCACGCAAACCAGACCGGTCACACCAGCGACCTCGATCTCTCAGTCTGAAAACGCGGCCGTTTCGCAAGTCGTGACCGAGAGCATTGCCGCCGTCAAATTCGCGGTCGGCCAGCAGATACAGGCCACCATACAGCAACAGGTGAGCCCCGGTCTATACAAGGTGCAGATCGCGGGACAAAGCATGCAGATTCAGCTGCCGGGACCGATCAAGACCGGAAGCACCATCACGTTGCAGGTGATGTCAACCAGCCCCAAACTGACTTTCAGCGTATCTTCCTCCAGCGCACCGATTTCCACAGCAGAAGAGATCAGCTCGACTTCCCGCCTGCTCTCAAACCTGACCCAGCAGCCATTGAGCAGAACGCCAGTCGAGTCCGCTTCAGGGCGCGCGGTCTGGCCATCAGAAAATACCGTACCCGAGAGCGGAAAGCTTGCCGTTGCGCTGAAAGACGCGCTTGCCAACAGCGGCCTGTTCTATGAATCTCATCAGGCACAATGGGTCGCAGGCACCCGCAGCACCGCACAGCTGCTCGTCGAACCGCAAAACCTGCTGGCCCCGATGACAAAAAACGCACCACCCGGAACAACGTCCGCACAAGTCACCGCTCAGCCCGGGCGCGAAAACCAATCCCAACCTGCCGGAACAGCGCCTGCACTGGTTCAACCGGAGCCAGCAAGCAAGGCAATTACCAGGCCGGATGCCCATGCCGCCGCATTTTCGCAGTCAGCCCCCGGAATTGCGGATACGCAGACCAAGGGAGCAACAACCGACGCAACATCAAACGCACCATTGCCGATCGCGAAGGAACTCATCCCGCTTGTGCAGCAGCAACTGCACACGCTGGAGACGCACCAGCTCACCTGGTCAGGCCAGGTCTGGCCCAACCAGCAGATGCAGTGGGAAATCCAGGGTGAACCGGAGCACCGTACAGCACTGCCCGACGAACGCCAGTGGAAGACCGAAATGGAACTTGCCCTGCCAAGACTGGGCGATGTGCGTGCGCGCCTGGTGTTCCATCAGGGTGCCGTCAGTCTCGCGCTGCATGCTGCAAATTCCGATGCTTCTGCGCTATTCGACCGCCGTCTGCCTGAGCTTGCAACTGCGATGAAAAATGCGGGCATACCGCTTTCCGGTGCGGTAGTCGAGAAATCATGACAACGAACAGACAGGCTGCCATAGCGCTGGCGTACGGGCAAGGGGATGGCGCGCCGAAAGTCGTCGCCAAAGGACGCGGCCTGATCGCACAGGCTATCATCGAACGCGCAAAACAGAACGGCGTTTATGTTCACGAATCCGCAGACCTGGTGGGCCTTCTGATGCAGGTGGAGCTGGACCAGCAGATCCCGCCGCAGCTTTATCTGGCTGTCGCCGAACTGCTGGCCTGGATATACCGTCTGGAGCACGAGGAAACCGGTTCTTTTCCCCCGAACAAAAAACCTTAATTTTGTTATCATGAGGGCAACACATAAAGTCGTCGCCCAGCATGGAAAAAGACATACCGCTCAAGATCGAAATCCTGACAAGCAAAGAGGACGATCAATACCGCATCACGGCGCACCGAGAGATCGATTTTTTTTTACAGAGTCTCGTCAAACACGGTTCGCGCATCGCGCTCTACGCATCCGAGTCCGACGATTTCATCCTGACCACGCTTCTGAAAATCGATGCCACGGGCCTGTGGCTGGAACAAAGCAAGAACCCTCACGAAAACACGCGCCTGCTTAAAAGCCACAAGCTGATTTTCGTGAGCTCGCATGCTCAGATCAAATTGCAGTTCGTTTCAGAAAAAGCAACTACCGCGACTCATGAAGGACAGCCCGCCTTTTTCCTGCCGTTTCCAAAAAGCCTATACCGCCTGCAGCGGCGCGAATACTACCGTCTGACAGCGCCCGTCGAAGATCCGCTGAGCTGCGTGATCCCGCATGCCGAGAAAAGCGCATTTCACGAAGCGACCATCATGGACATCAGCGGCGGCGGCGTGGGTCTTACCTGCACGGAACAGGATACGCTGCTGGTTCCGGGGAAACGCTATTCCAATTGCCTGATCAGCCTGCCCGATATAGGCGAACTGAACGGCACGATAGAGGTGAAGAATCTGATCGTTCTTTCCACGCCGGACGGCAGGACCTTGCGCCGTGCAGGATGCGAATTCAAGGACCTGGACGGTCCTGCTATGATACTGTTGCAGCGCTATGTCACCGCGATGCAGCGCAGCAAAACCAGCAGTTAACCAGTGAGTACCGGCTACAAGATTTTTTACACCTGCATGTTCATGATGTCATTGTAGGCCTGAACGACCTTGCTACGCACCTGAACGGCTGTCTGCAGGCTGATGCTGGCCTTCTGCACCGCGATCATGGTATCGCTGAGGCTGGCTCCCTCATCTCCCATCACGAACGCTTTCTGCATGGCAGCCGAGGTTGACTGGGATTGCGCCACGCCGTCAAGCGCGCTCTTTAGCACCGATGAGAAATTCGCCTGGGCAGGCTCTGCCGCGCTTGCAACCGATGGCGTGGAAAGGCCGGCTGCCGCTGCCGCCACGCGCATTTGCGCAAGCAACCCGTCCATTGCCGATATGTTGTTCATGCTTAACCCCTTAAGATTAGTAGCTAGTCGCCAGACGTTAGTCGTCAGTAAAACATCTGCAAAGCAAACAACGCCAACTAACGGCTAACGACTATCGACTGATTACTGCTTTTCACAATGCTTGTACAATAATCAAACCCACGCAAGGCGCATCAGAGGAACAGGCAGAGGAATTTCCCCTTATTCTGCCTTTCAAAGGTCCGCATGCCGGTGATAATGTCACTGTCATCGTACAGCATCCATACATCATCATGGCCGAACAACAAATGAGCGCGGTACCCACTGCACTTGGCAATTTCGAGCGCTTAAGCCTGCAGCAGAAGATGGGGCTTGGCATAGGTGTTGCCGCGCTGGTTGCACTGCTGATCGGCGCATGGATATGGGGACAGACCCCGGACTACCGGGTGCTGTACAGCAATCTGTCCGACCGGGATGGCGGTGCTATCATCGAATCCCTGCAGCAACTCAACATCCCCTACAAATTCGCCGAGGGCGGCGGCGCACTGATGGTCCCCTCCAACGAAGTCCATGAGGCTCGCCTGAAACTGGCAAGCCAGGGCCTGCCCAAGGGCGGCACAGTAGGGTTTGAGCTGATGGAAAACCAGAAATTCGGCATCACGCAATTTGCCGAACAGGTCAACTACCAGCGCGCGCTGGAAGGGGAACTGGCCCGTTCCGTGCAGACCATAGGCGCCGTCGCTTCGGCGCGCATCCATCTGGCCATACCCAAGCCCAGCGTCTTCATCAAGGAACAGCAAAAACCCAGCGCCTCTGTCGTGCTCACGTTGCGCGGTGGAAGATTGCTCGATTCGGGACAGGTTTCCGCGATCGTGCACCTGATCTCGAGCAGCGTGCCTGACCTTGAAGCAAAGAATGTCACCGTCGTCGATCAGGACGGGACATTGCTGAGTGCCGGCCAGGATGACAATGGCACAGGCATGGATGCCAAGCAGATCGAATATGTGAAACAGGTTGAGCAAGGCTATATCAAGCGCATCGAAAATATTCTGGCCCCGCTCTATGGCGCGGAAAATGTGCGCGCACAAGTGACGGCGAACATCGATTTTGCGCGCGTCGAACAGACGGCCGAAGTCTACAATCCCAATCCCACCCCGAATGAAACCAGCATCCGAAGCCAGCAGAACAGCGAGACGCTGAACGGTTCTGGTCTTGCTGCAAGCGGCGTGCCCGGCGCATTATCCAACCAGCCGCCTGTTCCCGCGACCGCACCCATCGTCGCCCCTCCGAATACGCAAGGCAACCCCAACCAGGCCGCCGCCCCCAAGCTGGACAATCTGCACAAGGAGTCCACGGTCAACTATGAATTGAATCGCACCATCAGCCACACCGTGATGCCAGTCGGCATGATCAAGCGCCTGTCGGTCGCCGTGGTGGTCAACGACCACAAGACTACCGACCCCAAAGGCAAGGTAAGCTCGAGACCCCTGACTGAAAAGGAAAAATCCCAGATCGACTTGCTGGTGAAAGATGCGGTAGGATTCGATACAAGCCGTGGCGACAGCCTGAACATCGAGAACGCATCTTTCAAGGATTACGGGGGGGCAGAGAAAGAAGTGCCGATATGGCAACAGACGGACATGGTAGAATTGGCCAAGCAGATCGCCAAGTATCTGATCATCACGATCATCATGCTGCTCGTGGTGTTCAAGGTCATCAAACCCGCATTGCGTCCGCTGCAGGCATTCAAGGCCGATGAGCACGTGAGCCATCAACCACTGGCTGCCGCAGAACATGCTGAAGAGGAGCAAGTCATGCCCACCCCTGCGCCTTATGAACACAATCTCAACCTTGCCAAGCAGATTGCACAGCAGGAACCCAAGATCGTTGCCAGCGTCATCAAGGAATGGGTGAACGGCAATGAATGAGGGCATCCAGAACAGCGCCATCTTCCTGATGTCTCTGGGTGAGAACGAGGCCGCGGAGGTACTCAAATATCTGGAACCCAAGGAAGTGCAGAAGATCAGCTCGGCAATGGTGACATTGAGCAACCTGTCGCGCGAACAGATTGCGCAGGTGTTTCACGACTTTCTGGTCACGGCATCAACCAAGACCACGATAGGCATGAATTCCAACGATTACATACGCAACATGCTCACCAAGGCGCTGGGTGATGACAAGGCTGCAGGCCTGTTGGACCGCATCATGCACAACAGCGACACCAGCGGGATAGAAAGCCTGAAATGGATGGACCCGGGCGCCGTGGCGGAAATGATAGGCAACGAACATCCGCAGATCATCGCGACCATACTGGTGCATCTGGAGGCCGACCAGGCCGCAAGCGTCATGAAGATGTTCACCGAGCGCACCCGCAATGACGTGCTCTTGCGCATCTCCACGCTGGATGGCGTGCAGCCTGTCGCGCTGCGCGAACTGAACGATGTGCTGAGCAAGCTGATGAGCGGCGGGCAGACGGGCAAGAAAACTCTCAAGGGAGGTGTTGCCACCGCCGCAGAAATCCTCAATTTCATGGGAGGTGCCCTGGAAGCGGAGATGATGGAAAAAGTGCGCAGCTTCGACCCAGATCTTGCGCAGAAAATCGAAGACAAGATGTTCGTCTTCGAGAATATCCTTGAGGTCGATGACAGGGGCATACAACTGATCCTGCGCGAAGTCCAGTCCGAGGCGCTGATCATCGCGCTCAAAGGTTCCAGCGAAGAGTTGCGCGAGAAGATTTTCAAGAACATGTCGACGCGTGCGGCAGAAATGATGCGCGAAGATCTCGAATCCAAAGGGCCTGTCAAGTTGAGCGAGGTTGAGTCCAACCAGAAGGAGATACTCAAGATCGTGAAACGCCTGTCGGACGATGGTCAGATTGCACTGGGCGGCAAGGGAGATGAGGATGCTTATGTCTGACGAGATACTCACGGCCGGACAGGCCATCCCAAAGGAGCAGCTCACCGCCTTTCAGCGCTGGGAGCTGGCATCCTTTGATGCCGAGCCCAGGCGCGTTGCATCGCCGCCAGAACAGCGCCAGTCCGCAGCGGACGAGATGCGAAAAATTCAGAAGCGGGCATATGACGAGGGGCACGCCGACGGCCACAAGGCGGGTTATGCTGCCGGATTGCAACAGGCACAGCGCGAAACATCCCAGCTTCAGATGCTGATGCAGAATCTGCAAATCGCGCTCAATCAGGTTGATCAGCAACTTGCGCAGTCGCTGCTGGACCTGTCTTTGGAAATCGCACACAAGATGACCACCGAAGCACTGCAGATCAGGCCTGAAATGATCCTGAAAGTGGTCAGTTCCGCCATCAGCAGTCTGCCGCACTTCAACCAGAACGCACACCTGATTCTGAATCCTCTTGATGCCGAACTGGTGCGCAAAGAAATGGGCGATCAGCTGACGCATGCCGGATGGAAGATATTTACCGACGTCAAAATTGAACCCGGCGGCTGCCGCGTCGAAACCGCGCACAGCCACATCGATGCAACCAATTCTGCACGCTGGCGCGCCATCGTGGAATCCATCGGACAGGACAGATCATGGCTGACGACCTGATACTCGAACTGGAACCGGCCGCATCCGACAGGACGACGACCCCGGCTTCCGTCGACCCTGCTGCCAATGCCACAAGCCTGCGCTGGCAGGCATTTCTCAACGAAGGGTGTGAATATGTTGCCAACTGCAATGCCATGCCGCCCAGCGGCCATTTGACCAAAGTCACCGGCCTGATGATGGAAGCGGTCGGGCTGCAAATGCCAGTCGGCAGCACCTGCGAAATCCATCTGCCCAATGCCAGAGTCGAGGCGGAAGTCGTCGGATTCTCCGGAGAAAAGCTTTTCCTGATGCCTGAAAACGATGTCGCCGGACTGGTGCCCGGCGCACGCGTAATGCCGATAGAACCTGCACACGTGCTGACCCTGTCGGGCAAGCGCAAATCACCGCGCCGCCGCATGTCCGATCACGCCAAGCACATGCCGGTAGGCAACATGCTGCTGGGACGCGTGCTGGATGGCGCAGGCAAGCCCCTGGATCAGCTCGGGCCTCTGCAGGATACCGCTTCCGCACCATTGCAAAGCCGCCCTTTCAACCCGCTGGAACGCGCCACCATCGATACCCCGCTGGATGTCGGTGTACGCGCCATCAACAGCCTGCTCTCTGTTGGACGCGGCCAGCGCATGGGACTTTTTGCCGGCAGCGGCGTGGGCAAGAGCGTGCTTTTGGGGATGATGGCGCGTTATACCAGCGCGGATGTCACGGTCGTCGGCCTGATAGGCGAACGCGGCCGCGAAGTCAAGGAGTTCATCACCGACATCCTGGGCCCCGAGGGCATGGCGCGCTCGGTGGTCGTAGCAACACCCGCCGATACATCGCCTCTGATGCGCCTGCAGGGAACCGCCTATGCGACAACCATCGCCGAATATTTCCGCGATCAGGGCAAGAACGTGCTGCTCATCATGGATTCGCTGACCCGCTATGCGATGGCGCAACGTGAAATAGCGCTGGCTGTGGGCGAGCCGCCTGCCACCAAAGGTTATCCGCCTTCTGTCTTTGCCAAGCTGCCGCAGCTTGTGGAGCGCGCCGGCAACGGCCTGACGGGCAGCGGTTCGATCACCGCCTTTTATACCGTGCTCACGGAAGGGGATGATCAGCAGGATCCGATTGCCGACAGCGCGCGCGCCATTCTAGATGGACATATCGTACTTTCGCGCCGCCTTGCAGAGCAGGGGCATTACCCTGCCATCGACATCGAAGCCTCGATCAGCCGTGTGATGTCCAGGCTGGCAACACCTGAACACGCGTCGTTGATACAACGCTTCAAACAGATGTATGCGCATTACCAGCGCAACAGGGACCTGATCAATGTGGGTGCCTACATCGGCGGCAGCGATCCCATGCTCGACGAGGCGATCAGGTTGTATCCCAAAATGGAGCTTTTCCTCAACCAGGGCATGCATCAGCGCGAAACCTACGGGTCCAGCGTTGCGCAGCTGGCCGCCCTGTTCGACAAGGCCAACTGAGATGAACAAGTCATTCCCCTTGCAAACACTGTTGAATCTGGCGCAAAGCAAAAACGAGGAAGCCACGCGCCGCCTTGGCCTGCTCAACAGGCAGCAGCACGACGCGCAAGCCCAGCTTGATGTGCTCTGCCAGTATCGCCGTGAATATCAGGAACGCATGCAATCGGCAAGCCGGGATGGCATGAACCCTGCGCTGTTGAAAAACTTCCAGGAGTTCATTTACAAGCTGGATGTCGCCATCGCGCAACAGTCGAAGGCCGTTGAGCAATGCAAACTGTCTGCGCAAATGGGGCGCAGCGAATTCACCAGCACGCAGCGGAAACTGAAATCCTTTGACACCCTGCAACAACGCCATGTTGAAACGCAAATCAAGGCCCAGGCCAAGCAGGAGCAGAAAACGACTGACGAACACACAGGCCGCATGAACGCATACAAGATGCTCAACATGGAAAACAAGTAGGCAAGGAGACCATCATGATCAAACCCGTGACCAGCACACCCCCCTCATCTGCACAGCAAGGCGATTCCAGCGCCAATGATGTTTCATCGAACGGAACATTCGGCGCAGTGCTGGCGCGGCAAGTCCAGGAGAAAGCGACTGCAACTCCCGCATCGAAAAACGCTCCAGCAACCAATGCCACTGAGAATCAGGCCAGCCAGGCTGCAATCGCGCAAATCGATCCGGAAGCTGCCATCGCACCGAATGCCGCATCCCTGACTATTGCAGCCCTCGGCAAAAAAGAGATCAAATTTCCTGTCGCAACGGCCAAAGAGGCCAGTTCGAAAACCCATCGCGAGCCCGCGCTGGCAACCCCTGATGCGAGCGGCATGGTTCCAATGGTTTATCCTGAAATCAGAGTGGCCACAGACACGCCCAGCGCTGCCGTTACCAGTGTCGATCCGATCACCGCGAGCAAGGTTTCCGACAGCATGGCGTATGCCAATAGCATACCCGGAATCAATGCCCAGGTTGCCGCGGGGGTCAGCGCCAAAATCACTGATGGCACCAATCCCAAACTGGCTGATGGGGTCAACCCTAAAGTTGCTGATGGGGTCAACCCTAAAGTTGCTGATGGCGCCAATCTTAAGTTGGCTGCGGGGATCGCTGCGGAAGGATCAAAAGCCGCAGACTTGAGCAATGCCAGCGCAGCGGATCCCAAAACCGCTTCCGCCACGGCTGACTTTTCAAAACTCGTACAGGCAGCAACCGACAACGCTGCAGCGACGATCAAACCCGTTTTGGAAGCGAAAACGGCTGCAGTCCAGCCCGAGCAACTGGCATCTGTTCAAGCCATGATCAACCCTTTGTCTGCTAACCCGGATACCCATACCATTTCAGCCCCGCTGGGAAGCAGCACATGGGCTGGTGAATTTTCCCAGAAGATCAGCTGGCTGAGTCATCAGCAAAGCCAGGTTGCCGAACTGCATTTAAACCCGCCTGATCTTGGGCCCATGCATGTCGTCATCTCCGTGACGGACAATCAGGCAACTGCGCAATTCTCCTCGCCCCACAGCGAGGTGAGGCACGCCATTGAAAATGCGTTGCCTAAACTTCGCGAAAGCCTGGCCGATAACGGAATCATGCTGGGCAATGCAACGGTCAGCGATCAGACGCCACGCGATAGCGGCGCACGCAATTTCACGCAGCCTAACAACAGGACAGGCGTCATCAACACGGTAGAACCCGCTGCAATCAGCGTGCCGATTGTTCCCACCCGCCGCCACACCGGCATGCTCGACACATTTGCCTGACAGCATCAGCGAGAAGAGATGGGTCAATCCGTGAAATTTGGGCGATAATCTGCATATTTTTAGATCAGGAAACACACCATGGCAAAACCAGATCCAGCAGCAGAGGCCGTTGATCAGCCTCCCAAGAGCAAAAAGAAGCTCATCATGATCATCGTTGCCGTGGTCATCCTGCTCGCAGGAGGAGGTGCTGCAGCTTATTTCCTGATGAAACCATCGGCAAAACATGAGACCAAGGCAGCAGAAGACACCAAAGTTCCTCCCAAATTTGTTGAAATTGGCACTTACACCGCCAATCTGATGCGCGAAGACACTGACCGCTATCTGCAAATCGGCATCTCGCTCAAGATCACAGATCCGGATCTCGAGGAAAAGATCAAGGCCCAATTGCCGGAAATTCAGAACACGGTCAACCTGCTGCTGCAGAGCAAATATCCCTCCCAGCTTTCCACCGTGGAAGGCAAGGAGAAACTGGCCAACCAGATCAAGGAGCAGATAGAGTTCATCATGGGTTTACGCAAATCAGCGCCGCCCATACATTCTGTTGCACCGGATGCCGAAACGCAGCCTGCCCCCCCTTCCGCACCCGCCAAGAAGGGCATTGCGGCAGTCCTGTTCACATCATTCATCATTCAATAAAAAAATGAGCGAATTTCTTTCACAGGATGAAGTCGACTCGCTGCTCAAGGGAGTGAATGGCGAGACCGATGAGGTCGCGGATCACCCGGAAGCCGCCGCAGGAGATGTGCGTTCCTACAATCTTGCATCCCAGGAACGTATCGTGCGCGGGCGCATGCCCACGATGGAGATCATCAACGAGCGTTTTGCGCGCCTGTTCCGCATCGGCCTGTTCAACTTCATCAGGCGCACGCCGGAAATTTCCGTAGGTCCTGTGCGCGTATTGAAGTTTGGCGAATTCATACGCAACATCGCGGTACCCACCAACCTGAACATCATTCAGGCCAAGCCGCTGCGCGGCAACGGCCTGTTCATCTTTGACCCGAATCTTGTCTTTCTGGTGGTGGACAACATGTTCGGCGGCGATGGCCGTTTCCACACCCGGGTCGAAGGCCGCGAATTCACCCAGACCGAACAGCGCATCATACGCAACATGCTGGAAGTGGTATTCGAAGCTTATGCCAAATCATGGGAGACCGTGCATCCGCTCGAGTTCGAATTCGTGCGTTCCGAAATGAACCCGCAGTTCGCCAATATTGCCACACCGAACGAAGTCGTGATCGTCACCAGTTTCGATATCGAACTGGGCGGAAACGGCGGCTCTTTCCATGTCTGCATGCCCTATTCCATGCTGGAACCCGTCAAGGACCTGCTGTACAACAATGTTCAGGGCGAACACATGGCCGTGGATCAGCGCTGGCTGCAACTGCTTTCCCGCCAGGTGCAATGTGCAGAGGTCGAGCTGGCCGCAACGCTGGGGCAAGCCGACATCACGCTGGAAAAGGTATTGAAAATGCGCAATGGCGACGTGATACTGCTGGAAGTGAACGAC
>JAJXWG010000034.1 GCA_021781695.1 Pseudomonadota bacterium | reverse complement strand
TTCCTTCTCCGCGCATCAGCAGGTCGCCGAGCGTGTCATGGATAACAACGACCTGGAAAAGGAGCGAGGCATCACCATCCTGGCGAAGAACTGTGCGGTGGAATATCAGGGTGTGCATATCAATATCGTGGATACGCCGGGTCATGCCGACTTCGGCGGAGAAGTGGAGCGCGTGCTGGGCATGGTGGACGGCGTGCTGCTGCTGGTGGATGCGGTTGAAGGCCCGATGCCGCAGACCCGTTTCGTCACCAAGAAGGCGCTGGCTTTGGGCTTGCGTCCCATCGTTGTGATCAACAAGGTGGATCGTCCCGGCGCGCGCCCTGACTGGGTCGTGAACCAGACTTTCGATCTGTTCGACAAGCTGGGTGCTACCGACGAACAGCTGGATTTTCCCGTCGTCTATGCTTCAGCGCTCAACGGCTACGCGAAGCTGGAGCTGAGCGGCGAAAACAAGAACATGCTGCCCCTGCTGGACGCGGTGCTGAAGAATGTTCCTGCGCCCGCTGATACGGTAGATCAGCCGCTGCAACTGCAGATATCGGCGCTGGATTATTCGAGCTTCGTCGGGCGCATCGGCGTGGGGCGCATCACACGCGGACGCATTAAGCCTGGACAGGAAGTGATGGTGATGAATGGAGACAAGTCCTCCAAGAAGGCACGCGTCAACCAGGTGCTTGGATTCCGCGGCATCGAGCGCGTGCTTCTGGACGAGGCAATGGCAGGCGACATCGTGCTGATTAACGGCATAGACGAGATCGGCATAGGGGTTACGATTGCCGATGTCGCGAAGCCAGAGGCGCTGCCCTTGCCCAAGATAGACGAGCCTACGCTTACGATGAACCTGATGGTGAACACTTCGCCGCTGGCAGGACAGGAGGGAAAGTTTGTCACCAGCCGCCAGATACGCGACCGTTTGAACAAGGAGCTCCTGGTCAACGTGGCTCTGCGCGTGGAAGATACCGACGAAGCGGACGTTTTTCTGCTGGCAGGCCGCGGCGAGCTGCACCTGACCATATTGCTTGAAACCATGCGCCGCGAGGGATTCGAGATGGGAGTTGGCAAGCCGCGCGTGGTGTTCCGCGAGATCAACGGCGAGAAATGCGAGCCGTTCGAAGTGCTGACGGTGGATGTCGAGGACGCCAACCAGGGCGCGGTCATGGAGGAATTGGGACGGCGTCGCGGCGACCTGCAGGACATGCAGCCGGACGGCCACGGTCGCGTGCGTCTGGAATATCGCATACCTGCGCGCGGCCTGATCGGATTCCAGTCGGAATTCATGACGCTGACGCGCGGCACAGGCATCATGGCGCATGTGTTCGACGACTATGCGCCTGTCAAGGCCGACATGCCCGGCCGCCGCAACGGTGTGCTGATTTCGGCAGAACAGGGCGAGGCGGTGGCTTATGCGTTATGGAAGCTGGAAGACCGCGGACGCATGATCGTGTCTCCTGGCGACAAACTGTATGAAGGCATGATCATCGGCATACACAGCCGCGACAACGATCTGATCGTCAACCCGATCAAGGGCAAGCAGCTCACCAACGTGCGCGCATCCGGCACCGACGAGGCCGTGAGGCTTACGCCGCCGGTGCGCCTGACGCTGGAATCTGCAGTCGAATTCATCGCTGACGATGAGCTGGTCGAGATAACGCCGCAATCCATACGCGTGCGCAAACGCTATCTGACGGAAAATGAACGCAAGCGTCAGTCTCGCGGCCTGTAATTCCTCGCGCTTCTGAAAGCCAAACGCCGCTGCTATACTGGGCGGCGTTTTTCATGGTGAGAGTTATGCTTGAAATAATCAATCTTGCGTTGCTGGTGGTGGTTCTGGTCGCCTTGCTCTGGCTTGCATTCAAAGCTCAGCAGCGCGAACTGCCTGAATTCATGACGCGCCTCTTCGAAGAAAAACATCGCCTGATGCTAAGTGACCTGCACGACGGGCTGAACAGGCAAGGCGACCGGATGGCGCAAGCCACGACGGACAGTGCCGAGCGTCTGCGGGAGAGTGTGGCGCAGGAATTGAAACTCACCCGCGAGGCAATGCAGAATTTGCAGCTGGCGCAGCGGGATGGCCTGTCGAATACCCGCGAAGATCTTTTGCGCCAGCTTGCCGCACTGTCAGTCGAGCTGCAGGCAAAGCAGGAGGCGATGCGCGTCGAGCTGGTCGGCAAGACCCTGCAGACCATGGCAGAACAGGGTAGAGCAGATCAGGAACTGATTCAGTCCACGCTGAAACGCAGCAGCGAGATGCTGACCTTGAGCATCGAGAATCTCACGAGAAGCGTGGACAGCAGGCTGGAGCAGATTTCAGGCAAGGTTGCAGAGAGGCTGGATGAAGGATTCAAGAAGACCAACGAGACCTTTACCAATGTGATGACGCGGCTTGCGACGATAGACGAGGCGCAGAAGAAGATAGACAGCCTGACCACCAATGTGGTCAGCCTGCAGAACCTCCTGGGCGACAAGCGTTCGCGCGGTGCATTCGGCGAGGTGCAGCTCGAAGGACTGGTGCGCAACATATTGCCGCCGAATGCTTATGCATTCCAGGAGAAGCTTTCCAACGGCAACCGCGTGGATTGCCTGCTGATACTGCCAGCGCCAACCGGGCGCGTGCCTGTCGATGCCAAGTTTCCGCTGGAAAACTATCACCGCATGCTGGCATCCGATCTGCCCGAATCCGACAGGCTGGCAGCGCGCCGGCAATTCAAGGCGGATATCAGGAAGCACATCGACGATATTGCAGGAAAATATCTGATCAGGAATGAAACCGCGGACGGGGCAGTGATGTTCGTGCCGGCCGAGGCGGTGTTTGCCGAAATTCATGCGTATCATGCGGATCTCGTCGAATATGCGATGAACAAACATGTGTGGATCGTCTCCCCCACCACGCTGATGGCGGTGCTGAACACGGCGCGCGCGGTGATGAAGGACGTGCAGATGCGCGAACAGGTGCATATCATCCAGAGCGAGCTTGGCAAGCTGAGCGCGGACTTCAAGCGTTTTGACGAGCGCATGAAGCGCTTGGCCGACAATATCCGCAAGGCGCATGAAGAGGCGGGGCAGGTCGAGATATCAAGCCGCAAGATCAGCGATCACTTTTCCAAAATCGAGGCCGTCGACGTGTTGGAGGTGAAAATGGAACTATGACAGCTGTCAAACTGTCACACTCGTTAGATATGCTGCGAAGTCCGAAACCAGCCCCATGCTGATTGACATCAGGAAAGGATCAACATGAAAGTGCTAGAACCCTGTACGCTGGTTATCTTTGGTGCTGCCGGCAATCTGAGCCGGCGCAAACTGATTCCCTCTCTGTTCAGGCTTGAAATCGCAAGACGTCTTCCGGAGCGCCTGATCATCCTGGGCTGCGGCATCGAGTTGGTCGAGCCGGATGAATGGAAGAAAACGGTCGACAGCATGCTGCAACATTCCTATCCGCAAGGCGTGGACAAGGAAGCGGGGGAGAGATTTTTAGCCCGCATGCATTATCATGCGATCCCGCCCGGCGACGATGCGGCCTATGCGCGTCTGCAGCAGTTGCTGGATGGCAATGAGAATTTTCCGCCGAATATGGCCTTTTACATGGCGGTCAGGCCTGCCGAGTTTATCGCCATCATCGAGAATCTGGGCCAAGTCGGCCTGCTGAAAGAGGTCAGCGGCTGGCGCCGCCTGGTGATCGAGAAACCCTTTGGTTACGACCTGCTGAGCGCGCAGACCCTGCAGCGCAATCTGTACAAGCATCTGCACGAACCTCAGATTTACCGCATAGACCATTATCTGGGCAAAGGCACGGTGCAGAACGTGATGGTGTTCCGTTTCGCCAACCTGCTGCTGGAGCCGCTTTGGAACCACCACTACATAGACCATGTCCAGATCACGCACTCCGAGACGCTGGGCGTGGAAGGCCGCGCCGATTATTATGAAGGTGCGGGCGCGCTGCGCGACATGATACAGAGCCATCTGCTGCAGCTGCTGACGCTGGTGGCGATGGAGCCGCCGGTGACGATGGACGCGGAACATCTGAGAGACGAAAAGGTGAAGGTGCTGAAGGCGATCCGCCCGATCACGCAAAATGCCGTGCACGCTCACGCGTTTCGCGGCCAGTATGCAAGCGGCAGCATGGAAGGCAAGGCGGTCCCGGGATATCTTGAAGAGCCGGGCGTGGCTGCTGACAGCACAACCGAAACATATGCTGCTCTGAAACTGTTCATCGACAACTGGCGCTGGGCGGGCGTGCCTTTTTATCTGCGCACGGGCAAGCGTCTGCAGGAAAACAGTTCGGCGATCAGCATACGCTTCAAAAAGCCGCCGCAGGATCTGATGCGCTTGACGCGCTCGGGCCCCGCGCAGCCCAACTGGATCATGCTGGGTATACAGCCTGACGAATGCCTGAAGATGGAGATGCAGGTCAAGGAGCCGGGTCTTGATCTGCATACGCGCAGCATCAGTCTGGATGCGACCTACAGGAAGAGCAGCGATGAAGATTTCGGCGCCTACGAAAGCCTGTTGCTGGACGTGATGCTGGGCGATCATTCCCTGTTCTTGCGCATAGACGAAGTGGAGGCCGCCTGGCGTGTCGTCGACCCCATCATCAAGGTCTGGTCCATGGAGCGCGATTTCATCAATACCTATCAGGCCGGAAGCTGGGGGCCGCGCGGCACCTACCGGCTGTTCGACCGCGAAGACCAGTTCTGGCGCCATTCGCTGAATCTGGACGGCGCAGACTTGCAGGCGTATTAACTGTGCATACTGTTTTTGCGGGTGACATAGGCGGCACGAAGACGCGCCTTGCGGTGGTCGAGGTCTCAGACTTGCAGCTGACGATACTGAGCGAGGCGAGTTATGCCAGCAGGGACTTTGCCTCTTTTGATCTGCTGCTGGGTGATTTTCTGTCGAGCATAACGCCACCCCGCCGCGCCGCATTCGGCGTGGCAGGTCCCGTGCAGGGGCGGGTCGTGCAAACCACCAATCTGCCCTGGCGCATCGATGCTGACGCTTTGCAGGCAAAGTTTGGCTTTGAACGCTGCATGCTGATTAATGATCTGGAGGCGACAGCCTGCGGCCTGCCTGCGCTGGGGGAAAGCGACCTGCTGACGCTGCAGGAAGGCGCGCGCGATGCGTTTGGCAATGCGGCGGTGATTGCGCCGGGCACAGGCCTGGGCGAGGCGGGCCTGTACTGGGATGGGGAAAATCATCTGCCATTCGCGACCGAAGGCGGACATGCAAGCTTCAGTCCCGGCAGCGAACTGGAGATCGCCCTGCTTCGCTATTTGAAAATGCAATATCAGCATGTGAGCTGGGAACGTGTGGTCTCAGGCGCAGGGTTGGTGAGTCTGCATGACTTCCTGCGCGAACATCGCAAGATGCCTGTGCCGCAATGGCTGCACAAAGAAATACAAAGCATGGGTGCTGCGGCGATCAGCAAAGCCGCCATCGAGGGAAGCGATGAGATCTGCGTTGAGACGCTGGAATGCTTCGCGCGGCTTCTGGGCGCAGAGGCGGGCAATCTCGCCCTTAAGGTCATGAGCAGAGCAGGCCTTTATGTAGGCGGCGGCATCGCGCCTAAAATACTGCCCGCCCTCGCGAGCGGCGCATTTCTTGAGGCTTTTCTCGACAAGGGCAGGATGCGCCATCTGCTCGAAGCGATGCCGGTCAAGGTGATACTGAACGACAGGGCTGCGCTTTATGGGCCTGCGCTGCGCGCGGGTGAAATGCGATGAATGTGCATTTATACGACGATGCAATGGCCATGGGGATTGCGGTTGCAAGGCAGATAGCCCTGCTTGCGAAACAGGCGATAGCAGCGCGCGGGGTGTTTCGTCTGGCTTTGGCAGGGGGTGAGACTCCGCGCCGCTGCTATGAAGAGCTTGCCCGGATGGATATCGACTGGACGCATGTGCAGGTTTATTTTGGCGACGAGCGTTGCCTGCCCCCGGGAGACCTGAACCGCAACGACACGATGGTGCGCGATGCGCTGTTTGAACATGTCGCGATTCCCGAAGAAAACATACACCGCATCATGGCCGAACTTGGTGCGGCACATGCGGCGGCACGCTACATGCTGGTGCTTGGTGGCATTCAACTTGACCTGGTGTTGCTCGGCATGGGCGAAGACGGACATACGGCCAGCCTGTTTCCGGGCAATCCTGCCAGCGCAAGTGAGGCTGCAGTCGTTGCTGTATATGGCGCGCCCAAGCCGCCTGCCGAGCGGATCTCGCTTGGTTTCACGACGCTCAACGCTGCGCGTGCAAAACTTTTCATGGTGGCAGGCGAGGGAAAACGTCCTGCGCTGGAACGAATATTGCGAGGTGAAATGCTGCCTGCTGCAATAATCACTGATGCCGAGTGGCATATCGACCGAGCGGCTTTACCGGAGGAGGATAAAAAATGCAGATAGGAATGATAGGCCTGGGGCGCATGGGCGCAAACATGGTTCGCCGCATGCAAAAAGCAGGACATCAGTGCGTGGTGTTCGACCGAAGTCAGGAGGCTGTGCAGGCACTGGCAAAAGAAGGTGCGGTGGTGGGTGCTGCCAGCATGCAGGATTTCATGAGCAAACTAAAAGCGCCTCGCGCAGTATGGCTTATGCTGCCTGCCGCCGCAGTGGATGAAAGCATTGCCGAATTGACGGACATGCTTGCCGCCGATGATGTGCTAATCGACGGTGGCAACTCGTATTACAAGGACGATATACTGAGGGCCCGCAAATTAAAAGAGCGTTCGGTTCACTATGTCGATGTGGGCGTGAGCGGCGGGGTGTGGGGGTTGGAGCGCGGATATTGCCTGATGATAGGCGGTGATAACGAGGCGATATCGCGCCTCGAGCCGATATTTGAGTCGCTTGCGCCGGGTGTGGAAACCGCCCCGCGCACCGAAGGCAGGAACGGAGCACCCGGCAGCGCCGAAATGGGTTATTTGCACTGCGGGCCTTCGGGTGCCGGACACTTTGTTAAAATGGTGCATAATGGCATCGAATACGGTTTGATGGCGGCCTATGCGGAAGGCTTCAATCTGTTGCGCCATGCCAATGCGGGTGCCGTCGAACATCGCGTCGATGCTGAAACCACACCGCTGCGCGAACCGGATATGCTGCGCTTCGATATTGATGTGGCCGAAGTGGCGGAGTTGTGGCGGCGCGGCAGCGTGGTGGGTTCATGGCTGCTTGATCTGACTGCGCATGCGCTTAAAGCGGATGCCGGTCTGACTGGCTTTGGCGGCAAGGTCTCCGACTCAGGGGAGGGGCGTTGGACCAGCATTGCGGCGATTGAATCCGGCACGCCCGCACCTGTGTTGACCGCAGCCTTGTTTAACCGCTTTGCATCCCGGGGCGAGGCGGATTACGCCGATAAATTGTTGTCAGCAATGCGCTTCGAATTTGGCGGGCACAGCGAAAAACAAGGGTGATCCGGCAAGGTCGGCATGTGGGCAGCAAACCGCCGCTCGCCAATAACTTTTAACTATGGATGTTCATCATGAGTTCCTCAAAAAATAACGAGCCATTCGACCGGTCAAATCCTGACGTGTTTCGGAGGGTGATGACCAATCACCTGATTTTCACCGAGGGAAAATCGCTCAAGACAGCGACCCACCGGGACTGGTTCGAGGCCTCGGCGCATGCGGTGCGCGACCAGCTCATCGAAAAGCAGTTGAAGAGAACGGAAGCCTGCATGGAGCAGGACCCCAAGCGGCTTTATTATCTTTCGCTGGAATTCCTGATCGGTCGCAGCCTGTCCAATGCTGCGCTCAACCTGGGCATGGAGCAGCCATTGCGCAAAAGTTTGAAGGCGCTGGGGCAGAACATGGAGGTTGTTGAGGATACGGAAATCGACGCGGCGTTGGGCAACGGGGGATTGGGCAGGCTGGCGGCATGCTTTCTGGATTCGATGGCCACGCTCGATCTGCCGGGACAGGGCTACGGCATACGCTATGAATATGGCATGTTCAACCAGCGCATAAAGAAGGGCGAGCAGGTCGAGCGTCCCGACAACTGGCTGCGTTTCGGAAATCCCTGGGAGTTTCAGCGCCCAGAGCACATGTATGCGGTCAAGTTTTTCGGAAACGTCATACATTTCCCCGACGAAGAGGGGAATATCGAGCATCACTGGGTGGATGGCGAGACGGTGATGGCGATGGCTTACGATGTGCCCATCCCGGGTTACAAGACCGAGACGGTGAACAACCTGCGCCTGTGGGCAGCCAAGGCTGCGCGCGAATTCAATCTCGATTCGTTCAATGCAGGCGATTATCTGAGCGCGGTGTATGACAAGAACATATCCGAGAGTCTATCGAAGGTGCTTTACCCTAATGACAGTTCTGCGGTGGGCAAGGAATTGCGCCTGAGGCAGGAATATTTCTTCGTGTCCGCATCGATACAGGATATCCTGTCCCACTTTCTGACCGATCACAGCGACTGGAACCAGCTGCCGGAGAAGGTCGCCATACAGCTCAATGACACGCACCCGGCGATCGCGGTGGCCGAGATGATGTATCAGCTGATGGATGTGCATCATCTGAAGTGGGACTTTGCCTGGTCATTGGTGACGAAAATTTTTGCCTACACCAACCACACGCTGATGCCAGAGGCACTGGAAACATGGGGAGTGGAGAAGTTTGAACGCGTGCTGCCCAGGCATCTGGAAATCATCTACGAGATCAACCGGCATTTTCTGGAACAGGTCAACCATCACTTTCCAGGCGATACCGATCTTTTGCGCAGGGTCTCCATCATAGACGAAGACCACGGCAGGCGCGTGCGCATGGCGCACCTGGCAGTCATAGGCAGCCACAAGGTGAATGGCGTTGCCGCAATCCACAGCGAGCTGCTGAAGACCACGCTGTTTGCGGATTTCCACCGCATCTTTCCTGACAAATTCATCAATGTCACCAACGGCATCACGCCGCGCCGCTGGCTCAACCAGTGCAATCAGGGTCTTGCCGGACTCATCGCATCGCGCATAGGGGATGGGTTCGTGCGCGATCTGGGGCAGCTCACGAAGCTGCAGGAACATGCAGGGGATGCGGAATTCCGCAGCCAGTTCCGCGAGGTGAAACTTGCCAACAAGCAGCGCCTGGCCAGGTACATCGAGAAGGTGGCGGGCATCGAGGTCGATACGAACTCGATGTTCGACGTGCAGATAAAGCGCATACACGAATACAAGCGGCAGCTTTTGAACGTGCTGCATGTGATCACTTTGTATAACCGCATACGCGCAGGCAATGCGCACTCCATCACCCCGCGCACGGTCATCTTTGCCGGCAAGGCCGCGCCTGGCTACAGGATGGCCAAGCTGATCATACGCTTGATCAACGATGTGGCCAGCATCGTCAATGAAGACCCGGCCGTTCACGGTTTGTTGAAGGTCGTATTCCTGCCCAATTATGATGTTTCATCGGCGGAAAAACTGTTCCCTGCCAGCGATCTGTCGGAACAGATATCGACGGCAGGCACCGAAGCCTCCGGCACGGGCAACATGAAGATGGCGTTGAACGGCGCGCTGACGATAGGCACGCTGGACGGTGCGAATGTTGAAATACGCGAAGAGGTCGGCGAAGAAAACATCTTCATCTTCGGCTTGACGACCCCGCAGGTTGCCCATCTGCGCAGACAGGGATACAGTGCCTGGGATTATTACCACGGCAACGAGGAATTAAAGCAGGTGCTGGACATGATAAACCATGGCTTCTTTTCGGTGGGTGAGCCGGATCGTTACCGCCAGATTTTCGACAACCTGACACATCAAAATGACCATTATCTGTTGCTGGCAGACTATGCCAGTTATGTCGCCACACAGGATATGGCAGGCCTGCTCTATCAGGACAAGGAAGAGTGGAGCCGTCGAGCGATCCTGAACGTGGCGAACATGGGCAAGTTTTCCAGCGATCGCACGATCATGGAGTATGCCGAAAACGTGTGGGGCGTCAAACGAGTGAAAATCGACTGAATTCGCAATGGATGAATTCACCCTTTGGGTTGGGTTGGTGCGATAATCGCATGTTTTCAAATGACCCAGGTTGGATCAATGGCTGAAATGAAAGTTTTGTTCGTCACGTCCGAGATCGCCCCGCTGATCAAGACAGGCGGTCTGGCGGATGTCAGCGGAGCCTTGCCTGCTGCGCTGCGCGCGATAGGCGTGGACGTGCGCGTGCTTGTCCCGGGTTATCTCCAGGTATTGGCGCAGATGGAGTCGAGCGAAGTGCTGGCGACCTTCTCCGATCTGCCGGGCTTCCCGCCATCCCGGCTGCTGTCTTCCACCCTGAAAAACGGCGTGCCTCTGATGGTGATTGACTGCCCGTTCCTTTACCAACGCGAGGGAGGGCCCTATTCGGACGCCAATGGCCGCGACTGGCCGGACAATCCGCTGCGCTTTGGCCTGCTGTGCAGAGTTGCTGCGATACTCGGCTGTGGCGGCACGCCGCTTTCCTGGCATCCTGATCTCGTGCACGCCAACGACTGGCAAACCGGTTTGACGGGTGCATATCTCAGCGTCGCAAAAGAAGCCGCTCCCAATATCATCACCATACACAATCTGGCTTTTCAGGGTAACTTCGATTCCGAAAACGTGGCGCTGTTGCATTTGCCGCCGGAAAGCTTTGCGATAGATGGCATCGAATTCTACGGCAGGATGTCTTTTCTGAAGGGCGGCCTTTATTACGCGAAGCACATCACCACGGTAAGTCCCAACTATGCGCGCGAGATTCAGCTCGATGAACTGGGTTTTGGTATGCAGGGTCTGTTGCAGGCGCGCAAGCGAGATATCACCGGCATCCTGAACGGTATCGATACCGATGAGTGGAATCCCGAAACGGACAGACATCTGGCCTTCCATTTTTCATCGCGACACATGGCGGGCAAGGCGAAAAACAAGCGTGCTTTGCAGGAGCGGATGGGTTTGCAGGTGCAGGCGGATATTCCGCTTCTGGCCGTGGTGAGCCGTCTTACGCATCAGAAAGGGCTGGATCTGCTGCTTGAAATTGCGCCCAGGCTGCTCGACATTCCAGTTCAGCTGGTGGTGCTGGGAAGCGGTGAGAAGCTGATGCAGGATGAAGCGCTCGCACTGGCTGGGCGTTATCCGGGTCAGGTTGCAGCGATGATTGTTTTCGACGAAGGGCTTTCGCACCAGATCGAAGCGGCTGCGGACATGTTCATCATGCCGTCGCGTTTCGAACCTTGCGGCTTAAACCAGTTTTACAGCCAGCGCTATGGCACGCCGCCCGTCGTCCACAGCACAGGGGGGCTTGCCGATTCGGTGGTGGACTGCACGCCTCGGACATTGCAGGATGGCACGGCCAGCGGCTTCGTGTTCAGCGGCATGACCGCAGACAATCTGTACGCTGCGATCATGCGGGCCGTCATGCTGTACCGCAGTCAAACCCAATGGAAGCAG